>NZ_JAJKFX010000010.1:0-132894 GCF_022869025.1 Acinetobacter sp. F-1
AAGGTGATCAAGGCGATTCGGCTTACCAAGTGTATGTCAATAGCTTGGCAGAAGGTGTAACACCGCTTAGCAAAGAAGACTGGTTGACATCATTAAAAGGCACAGATGGTCTTTCAGGTTCTGCTGATTTAGTGAAAGAAATCACGGTACTGAATGATAGCAATGTGAATGGTGAAATCAGTTCGCGTGAACTTGGCGATCAAAACACAGTAGATCTTCGTATTCAATTGGGTACAGATGCGAAAGCAGGTGATCAGCTCATTGTAAATGGCAAGGAATACACGGTTACGGATGTAAGCCTTGGTTATTTCGATGTTTTAGGTGTTGAAGTATCAACAGGTTTTAATGCAATTCAGGTAAATGCTCAAAATACTGATAAACAAACTGATTTTGCAGTAAGTTTTGTTGAAGTGGTATCAGGTGAGTATTTAGGTCAATTCAAAGTTTTGAATGATGTGAATAACAACCAAAAACTTGAAAATAATGAATTGGATGCAAGTAACACGATTAGCGTTCAAATTGATTTGGGTGCAGATCTTCGAGAAGGTGATGTGATTTCGATCAATGGGATCGAAAAAACGTTGCAATCGAGCGATCTACAAAAAGGCTTTATTCAATTCGATACGTTGCCTGTTGTTACAGGTTCGAATCAGATCTTTGACATCCAAGTTAAATCTGCCGATGGCATTTTATTAGATACGGCTTCTCAACAGTTTGATGTACTTGGTCAACCTCGTAACATTGTTGAGTCAATTGAGTTTACATCTGATGTAAATACAGATGGGATGCTTAATGCACAAGAAATGGCTGGTAAATACTACACTGCGATAAAAGTTGGCTTAGGTGCTGATGCAAAAGTCGGTGATATCATTTCGGTAAATGGTGATCGTTATGTACTAAATGCGACCGAAGTGCAGGCTGAATCCTTACAGGTCTTTGTTCCTGTGCGCGAAGGTACCAACCCAATTAAGGTTTCTGCGGTTGATGAGTGGTCAAATATTGATAGTGTAGACAGTGAGATTCAGGTTGCAACCTTTATTCCTCAATCACCGACATCAAAACCTGAAATTGTAGATGATGTACCATTATATGTTGGTCAGATCAAAGACAACGAAGTCACCAATGATAGCCAACCAACCATTCAAGGTCAAAATCGCGTTGAAGGTGAATTGATTACCCTGATTATTAATGGCAATGAAGTTGTTACAACTCAACCGATTGTTGTTGGCGCAGATGGGACATGGCGTTATACCCCTGAAACAGCGTTAGCTGATGGGCCGTATACTATTAGTTATACTGTGACCAATAGTAATGGTGAAAACCCAACACAATCTCCTGAGATTAAATTTACCATCGATACGCAATTGGATTCACACGCTGCAAAAAATGAAATTAATCAGATTGAAGGAAAATCATCTTTAGTCAATGATCAAATGACATTTGTTGTCAACCAAGCAGCACTTGCAGATGAATTTATTACCGTCAGTGGTCAGGTTTTAGGAGTGATCTCTGGTGATGTAGTGGGTCATGTCAATGTGACAATTACCCATAATGGGGTAACGCGTGTTGTGACTGTAGCTGAAGATCAGATCCAAAATGGTCAATGGACTGCGGATGTATCAACAGCAGGTTTAGGCCTTAAACACGGTGATCAAGCCACTTTTGTTGCGGATGCTCTGGTGCAGGATGCTGCGGGTAACCAGAAGAATGTCATTGATCAAAAGACATTTACAGTCGATACAGAAGTATGGTCTGCGGAGCTTAATCCACAACCAATGCAACGTATTACAGGCGTTGAAGGCGCTGACTTTAAGGTTGATGTATCAGAAGTTGAAGATGGTTATTTAACAGTAACAGGCATTATTTCTGCTTTACCAACAGATGTTGCGATTCAAGATTTGACGATCAATCTAAATGTCGGTAACTACGTTACACCACATCAGATTGTGTGGGCAGATTTAACTGTTCAAACAAATGAAAGCAATGCTAAAACTTGGGTCTATCAAGATACTCAAAATGGTTTTGATTTCACTTTAGTACAAGATGCAACTGGTGCATATTCATGGTCTTTGAATACGACAGTAAATAAACTTGGTTTAAGTGATGGTCAAGCTAAAGTGGAATCAACATTAGTCCTCAAAGACAGTGCAGATAACACGCAAAGCTTAACTGCTGAAAGCGACTTTGATATTGCTTTAGCACTCACGATACCTGATCTGCAAAAATTAGACAGCAGTGTGGGAACAGCGGCAAGTATTCAATACGTTCAAGAAAACACGGTGATTGAAATTGGTAATTTGGGTGCTACAAATATTGGTGCACAAGGTTTAATTTCAAATCAACCCGTGATGGGCATGATGGCACTTGCTGAGGGTGAAGCATCATCTGAAGTGATCAATGTGAAGAGTAATGCAATTGGTCAGATTCGAGCTGAGTTTACTAACCTGTCATTACTGACTGTGGCAAAAGCTTATGGTATTCAACTTCAAAAACAAGATCCAATCACCAAACAATGGGAATTGGTGATGTCTGCGCCATTAAATGGTAGCGGTGTGATTGCATCATTAGGCACGCAGCATGCATTGGGTGCTGTTGATAATGACAATTATGTGGTGACATTTAATGGGCTCAGTGAAGGACAATATCGCGTTGTGCCTTATAAGTCAGACAGTGAACTGACCAAAGCCATTGAAGACATTGGTTTAGGTGCTTTAGGTGATGGTGCGCTGCTAGGTAAAGACAATCAAAAGGTTGTTTTAGATTTGGTTTCAGAAGCACTTGGCGAAGATAGTCCATCGACTCAAGGTTTAATTGAGATCTTGGAAGGGGTATTGACGGGCGTTAATATTCTGACAACACCAGTATCATTGCTATTAAATACTTTGTTAAATCTACCACTGATTAAAGATGTTGTTGGTTTGGTTGATTTGATTGTAGATAAAGTGGTGGCTCAATTGGTGAGTAATACACTAAGTCTATTAAATCAAACCCAGTTAACTGCTGAATTTACATCGTATTTCTATGAAAATTCCGTAAGTGTGGGCAACGTTCTTGCCAATGATTTTGATCAAGATCTAACTAAATTAAGCTTGCTTGATGTGACCAACGCATTTGGTGATGTACAGACCTTTGCAGCGGATCAAACTGAGCAAAGCATCAGCTTGGTGGGCAAACATGGTGTCTTGATTATTTCCCAAGATGGTTCTTATGAGTACAAGTTAAATCCTTCGGTACATCAAAAAGATGCGGAAGGAAATATCATTCCGATTGGTAAAACTGATGTATTTAACTATACGGCAACCAATGGCACACTTTCACATGCAAATACATTAACCATTGAAATTAATGGTGGTGAAGTCACGCAACTCTTTGCACAAGATGATGCGATGAACTTAACCTTGGTGGTTGATCCGCATGTTGAAAGTCAAACCTTAGCAAGTAAGAGCGCATTTAACGTGGCTTATGTCGGTTTAGGCAGTGTTCTTGATTTAGGTTTAATTGATCCTCAAAACCGTTTTGAAATTAATGTGGCTGCTGAAACTGAACGTCATATTACATTTAAAGCAGAAACAGGTGGGGTGCAAATCCTGACTGACTTTGATCTTTATATCTACAAATATGATGCACTTGCGAAGCAATACAAATTGGTTGATCAAGAAGAGGCTTGGTTTGGTGCAGCATTGCTCGGAGGTGTCTCTGAAGAGCTGACGAAAGAGTTTGATGCAGGGCAATATATTGTTCTGTTGCAACCTTCTCGTGGTATCAATGCATTGTTTGGTTATACCTTAGAAACCACCCGTGATTTATTGTTGAATTATTCTAAGCCTTTAACCATTGAAGGTCAGGCACAGGGTAATGTGATTGCAGACATCAATCAGGAGAGCCAATTTGACAATGGTCCAAACATGGAAGCGACCTTTGTCATCTCAGCGAAAAGTTTGACGTTGAGCGGTGCATCATTGGTGGAGGTTCATGACGATCAAAATGTACTTGGCACACAAATTCAAGGTAAGTATGGCAACTTGACGCTCTTTGCTGATGGTTCTTATACGTATACAGCGAATAGCACGAAAAACTTTAACTATGGTGACATCGATCGTTTTGAATACACGATTTATGATGCCATCCTTGATCAAACCAGCACAGCACAGCTAGATATTCAGCTTAATCTTTATGATGTCGGATCAGATATTGAGACCGTGATCGCACACATGAATATCGTGACTGAAAATGTGAAACTGGATTTGAAAAAGCCACAAGATTTTGTCACTGTAGACAAAGTAGCTGCGACTTCATTTGGTGTAGCGGGTGTTGGTCTTGGTGCTGTACTCGATCTTAATCTGATTAAAGCTGAAAATGCGATTAGCCTTGATGTACAAGCCGGTAAAGTTGTAGAGACAACATTCTCAGCAACAGGCACATCTGCTGTGGGTATTGCGGCCATTTCAGACTTTGTGATTTATAAGTTAAATGAAAAAACCAAACAATGGGAACTTTACCATCAGCAAGATCAGTTCTTATTGGTGCCATTGTCAGTGCTTGGTATTCCACTGGGCGGTATCCACAATGATCCATTGACCTTGGCATTAACTGAAGGTGAATACAAAGCATTCTTAACAGATCGTGGTCTGAAAGTGATGGGTGGTGCAACACTGAAACTCGATACTGCTTATGGTCGTGACTACATCGAACCGAAGTCTTATGAAGCAACTGCGGAAGGTATGTTATTTGATCCAGCAGTTGATCAGCTTGAAGTGATTAAAGTGAATGGTGCTGATCTACCTGAAGACAACACAGTTGTTGGAGAGTTCGGTACGCTGACTGTGCATGCAAATGGCACATATACATATGCTGCGGACAACTCACTGAAACAGCCAAAGTATGGTGCAATTGATACGTTTACTTATGTGATGAAGGACAAAGTGACAGGTTTGACTTCTGTTTCTGTCATTAATATCAAAATTGGTAGTGTTGATGCACAAGCAGATACCACGGATATCAATGGTGATGTGTCGTTTACACAAGCAGGTATGATTCTTCGTGAAGATAAATTTGTTCAGAAGCTGGTGACATTTGAAGATGATGCAAAAGTACTGGGTGTCGCTGGTAAAGATCTCACTATTTATGAGGAATTTACCATTGCACCACACTCAGAACATTCAGAAAACGCTTTAGTATTCAGCTTTGATGCAAAAGCAAATACTGCATCAGTCGAAGCATCTTACCGCCTTGTACATTTAACTTATGATGAAAAAGGTGAGAAGGTTGAAAAAGTCATTTCCTCTGGTAGTGTTACTGCAAGTCAAAAGCAAAAACTAGCTCATTTTGAATTTGAGCTGAAAGATCTTGCAGCGGGTTACTATTTCTTAGAAATGAATATTCAGCCGATTGCTTTCGTCACTACTGATTATCAGTATTCATTAAACGGTGTGCAAAATTATCAAGACCGTTGGATGACAGATTCTGAATACGATTATGCAAGTGCAGACAACATCGTAAAAGGTAATTTACTTGACAATGATCTTTTCAGTGAAGGGTTAATGGCGCAAACCATTCTGCGTGTAGGTAATAAAGTGCTGTATCTTGATCCGAATGTTGGTGTGCAAACCATTGAAGTGGATGGTATGTACGGTCGTTTTGTGGTTGATAAGCAAGGTAACTACACCTATACGCCAAATGGTAATGGCGGTGGTCGAGAAATCATGACCTATGAATTGATGTCACCAACAGGTGAGACTGATAAATCGACCATCGAAATCAATGTTGCAAAAATTGTGAATGGTTCAGATCAGATTGAGTTTGTGAGCAGTGATGCAGCAAATGATGTCTATAACATGGGTCAAGGCAGTGACACCGTTATTTTTGATTTATTAAATCAACACGATGCTGTTGGTGGTAATGGTCATGATGTATGGAGTGATTTCACTGTTGGTCAGGTTAACACGGATGTAAATGCAGATCAGATTGATATTTCAGCATTGTTGATTGGCGATCCGATCCAAAGCCTCAATGATTTGGCGCAGTATCTATCTGTAGAAGTCAAAGATGGTAATACCGTGATCAGTATTGATCGTGATGGTACAGTCGACTTACAACCAGTCTTGGATGCAGATGGCAATGAAACACTACAAGATGTTTCACCATTCCAAAAGCAAGAGTTGTTAACACTAACCAATGTTCAAACAACATTGGAAGATTTGTTCAACAATAACCAAATCATTTACTAATCCCTATCACGAGAAAGCAGCTTCGGCTGCTTTCTGTATGGTTTTATCAGTTATTTTTGAGATTTATTTTTATGAAAAAAGCAGTATTGATGGGGGTGGGTGGAATCGTTATAAGTTTAAATGCTTATGCGAGTTCTGATTTAAACGGTCGCTACGCCCTAGATTGTAGTGAAGCAAAGGCACACAACCTATCTTATATTGTAGGTGAGAAAAGTATTATTCGCTTAATTTCTGCAAATCAAAAACAGGCGGAGCTTAAATCTGAAGGGATAGTTCCTAAGGAGTATCAGGACTATCAATATTTGAAGACTCGAAAGTATAAAGGATATACTATTGATTTTTATCAAAAAGATCTAATTAATTTTGCTCGTATAAAAAGTACGAGTTTAATCAACATGTTTGATTCAAAAGCAAAAGATTTACTTGTTCAATGTCTAGTTGAAATAAAAAGATAATTTAAAAAGACCAGCAAATGCTGGTCTTTTTATTTCTAGGTCAAAATATAGAATAAAACACTTCTGAAAACTTTATGAATAATAATGCTTAGGTTAAGATGAGCCATCTTATATTTGAAGTTTTTTGAATAGCTATGCAACCATTTGTTCTATATAACTCAGAGCAACGCAAGAAAGTAGAATTCGTACCGCGTAAAAAAGGTCATATTGATATGTATGTCTGTGGCATGACTGTTTACGACTACTGTCATATTGGGCATGCGCGTGTCATGGTTGCATTTGACTATATTATTCGCTTTCTGCGTAGTCAAGGCTGGAGCGTTAAATACGTTCGTAACATTACTGATATTGATGACAAGATCATTAAACGTGCCAATGAAAATGGCGAAAGCATCACTGAATTGACTGACCGCTTTATCGCTGCAATGAATGAAGATGCAGAAAGCTTGGGCTGTCTGGCACCAGATGAAGCACCGCGTGCTACAGACTATATTGATCAAATGCAAAACATGATTGGTACTCTGGTTGACAATGGCATAGCATATCCTGCCGACAATGGAGATGTATATTTCCAAGTGGAAAAGTTTGCCAAATATGGCCGCCTTTCTGGTCGTAAGCTCGATGAGATGCAGGCGGGTGCTTCTGAGCGTGTCGATGTTGAAGTAGAAAAGAAACATCCTTTTGACTTCGTGCTGTGGAAACACGCCAAAAAAAATGAACCTTCTTGGGCATCTCCTTGGGGCAATGGCCGTCCAGGCTGGCATATCGAATGTTCAGCGATGTCTACCTGCTGCCTAGGCAATCATTTCGATATTCATGGCGGTGGTTCGGACTTGACCTTCCCGCATCATGAAAATGAAATCGCACAATCTGAAGCATCGACAGGCGAGCAGTATGTTAATTACTGGATGCATGTGGGCTTTATCAATGTCGATGGCGAGAAAATGTCGAAGTCACTCGGCAACTTTTTTACCATCCGTGATGTGATGGATAAGTTTCATCCTGAAGTGATTCGTTACTTTATTGTGTCTTCGCATTATCGTAGCCCTGTAAACTTCTCTGATACTGCTTTAAAAGAAGCGAAAAATACGCTTTCCCGTTTCTATCATTCGTTTAAAACTTATCAGGCAGTGTATGGTGAAAAACTGGTAGATACTCTGGATGAAACCTTGGTCGAGCGTTTTAATGCAGCTATGCGCGATGACTTCAATACCTCTGAAGCCATTGCGGTTCTGTTTGAAATCAATAAAGCATTGAACAGTACTGTTAAAGAAGAACAGGCTGAGCAAGCAGCGGTTTATTATGCAACTTTACGTCATTTGACCAATATTCTTGGTTTGGTTCAATACAATGTCGACGAGTTCCTAAAGTCAGATATTGGTCAGGAAGCCTTGGACTTAACATCTGAACAAATTGAAGGTTTGATTCAACAGCGTCAAGATGCTAAAAAAGCTAAAGAATTTGCACGTGCCGATGAAATTCGCCAATCCTTGCTGGATCAAGGTGTAGTTCTGGAAGATACTCGTCAAGGTACAGTCTGGCGTCGTGCTGATTAATTAGGCAGTTGATATTATAGAGAGTTGACACTGCTGTGGAATTCTCTATAATTCACTTCATTGCGGGAATAGCTCAGTTGGTAGAGCATAACCTTGCCAAGGTTGGGGTCGGGAGTTCGAGTCTCCTTTCCCGCTCCAGAATACGAAAAACCCTTATCGAAAGATAAGGGTTTTTTTATTGTCTCTAAAAAATAAACATCGACTTACCTGATATCCTTACGATTTCAATACCGGCTGCATATAATTCAAAGCTTTGTGTTTGAGTTTTATAAAAACCTATACATTTAGAAAGCTTGCAATTGCATAGCTATGTTAAAATTGCGAAAATTGTGCCCATCAAATGAGAGTTTTTCTCTGTCCTTAACGTAGGTAAGCAGGCTTTGAATTCACAAAAAACAGCGAATCAACTCGATTTTCAGAAAGTCGCACTTGAAACACTGCGCATCGAAGAAAATGCATTACAGATTTTAGCCACACAGATTGATGGCCGTTTTAGCCGGGCCTGTGAAGTTATTCTACAGTGTACTGGCCGTCTGGTAATTACCGGAATGGGCAAATCAGGTCATATTGGCCGTAAAATGGCGGCGACCTTTGCTTCGACCGGAACACCCTCATTCTTTATGCATCCGGGTGAAGCCGGTCATGGCGACTTGGGCATGCTGGTCGCGGGTGATGTGCTGATTGCGATTTCAAACTCAGGCAAGAGTGATGAGATCATGATGCTGATGCCACTCATCAAACATCTTGAAATTCCTTTAATTACCATTAGCGGCGATGAGCGTGGCCCAATGCCACAAAATGCCGATGTGGCTTTGACTCTGGGCAATATTCAGGAAGCCTGTCCGCTCGGGTTGGCACCCACCTCATCAACGACTGCCACCTTGGCCTTAGGCGATGCTTTGGCGGTGGCGTTACTGGATGCGCGTGGTTTTACTTCAGATGATTTCGCCCGCTCGCATCCCGCCGGAGCTTTGGGTAAACGCTTGTTATTACATGTAAAACATCTGATGCGTACGGGTGATGATTTACCTAAAGTTTCACCAGATACCGCCATGAACAAAGTATTGTATGAAATTTCCAACAAACGTCTGGGATTGACCACGGTCGTAGATGCAAATGATGTCTTGCTGGGAATTTTTACCGATGGTGACTTGCGTCGTTTAATTGATAAACAGCAAGGTTTTGATGTCAATCTGGCAATTCAGGACGTGATGACCAAGAATCCGCTTACGATTTCTCAGGAAGCACGTGCAGTCGTGGCGCTGGAACGTATGAATGAACGTAAAATCAACCAGTTCGTAGTGGTTGATGAGGCCAATAAAGTGATTGGTGTGATTAGTATGCATGACCTGATTCAGGCTGGGGTAAATTAATAAATGGCATCTTATGTATTATTAGAGCAGGCACGTCATATTGCAGCATTAGTGCTTGATGTAGATGGTATTTTAAGTGACGGCTTTGTAACGCTGACCAATACTGGTGATGAAATCAAATCATTCGATATCCGCGATGGTCTGGGCATGAAACTGGTTCAGCAGGCTGGAATCAAGGTCATTATTATCACTGGCCGTAAAAGTAATATTGTCGAAAAACGAATGTCGGATCTGGGTGTGGATCTGGTCTATCAGGGCCGTGAAGATAAAGGCACAGCACTACGTGAAGCATGTGCACAGCTCAATATCGACCCTGAAGATTGCTTATATATGGGTGATGACTGGCCTGATCTGTCTGCTTTTGCCATTGCTGGCATGAAAGTGACCGTGCCGAATGGTCATATCGAAGTTCGTCGCCGTGCAGATCTGGTGACTCAGGCGCTGGGTGGCCGTGGTGCAGTACGTGAAATCTGCGATATGCTGCTGATGTCCAAAGGCGTATACCAAGAGTTACTTGAAAAATATACTCGTGCGCCTTATTAATAAGTCATATCTTTTGGATTAAGTACACCGCTTATGGATACTAAAGTTTTATATATTACGGCTGTGATGATTGCCGCAATAAGTGGTGGTTATTATTATTACAGTGGCAAGGGCAATAAGCTGCAGACGGACTCCGCGCGCAGCATGACCTATTCCGCTCAAGAGATTAACTTAACCCAGACAGATGAATCAGGCATGTTATCGGTTCGCGCCCAGGTGGATCGACTTGAGCAGAACCTACAGCAACAGACCTCCAAGCTGGAAAACCTGCAAGCTTCGACCTATGACAATGCTCAAGTCGATGCGACTTTCTCTGCCAAAATGGCGCATGGCTATGATGACAATACAAAAGTTGTACTCTCTCAAGAAGTGCTTGCCACCAAAATCATGCAAAATGGACAGTTAGAGTTCCGTACTGAGGAGCTGACGGCTTTTCCAAAAACACGTGAAATTGAAACTGATAAAACGGTGATCGTGGAGTCTCCACAGGCTGAATTTATCAGCCAGGGTCTTAAAGCCAATCTTAATGATGGTCAATACGAATTCTTTAATATTCGAGGAAAGTATGAACCAAATTCCTAAAGTCAAAATGATGCACACTTTCCTGAAGCGTACTGCGCTGGCGACTGTGATTGGACTTGCTTCAATCGCGGCCTTTGCCTTGCCATCTGACCGTAACCAGCCGATCACCTTGCTGGCGGATCGCGCGACTTTTAATGAGCGTACTGGGGTGACGACCTACTCTGGCAATGTCATCATTGAACAGGGCACCATGAAGCTGCAAGCCAATTCAATTGTGGCCAATCTGAACAATAAGCGCCAAATTAGCCTGATCACGGCTACCGGTAGCCCGACACAGTTCCAGCAAAAAGTAGATGCCTCCAAAGGTCTAACCAAAGGTCAGGCTCAGAAAATTGTCTACAATGCTGAAACCGGAATTATTACCCTGTCTGGTAATGCCTTATTGCAGCAGGATGGGGCCAGTATTCGTGGTGCGACTTTAAAATATAGTATGAATAAAGGTGATGTTGAAGCGATTGGTACACCGAATAAAACAGGTTCAGCTGAAGGTCGCGTAAAAATTGTGATTCCACCATCAGCTTCACAATCCTTTCCAGGAGCACGTGATTAATGGAACAATCGCAGCAAGTTCAAACCTTGACCATCAAACATCTGGCGAAAAATTATAATAAGCGCTGGGTGGTGAAAGATGTGTCTTTCAGTATGGAAAGTGGCCAGATTGTCGGATTGCTCGGACCTAATGGTGCAGGTAAAACCACCAGCTTCTATATGGTCGTCGGTCTGGTACGTATGGATAAAGGTGAAATCTATCTGGATGATCTGGATCTTTCTGATCTGGCCATGCATGAACGGGCACGCAAGGGAATTGGCTATTTGCCGCAAGAAGCATCGATTTTCCGCAAGCTGACAATTTCACAAAATATTATGGCGATTCTGGAAATCCGCAAGGATTTGACCAAGGCTCAGCGTCAGCAACGTCTGGCGGAACTTTTGGCCGACTTTAAAATCACTCATATCAAAGATTCTTTAGGAATGAGTGTTTCCGGTGGTGAGCGACGCCGTGCCGAGATTGCACGTGCATTGGCGGCAGATCCAAAATTTATGCTACTCGATGAGCCTTTTGCTGGTGTCGACCCGATCTCGGTTGGTGATATTAAAGATATCATCACCACTTTGAAAGATCGTGGGATTGGGGTATTGATTACCGATCATAATGTGCGTGAAACGTTGGCGATTTGTGAACATGCTTATATTGTGAGTGAGGGAGCATTGCTTGCTGAAGGTACGCCAGCAGAAATTCTGGCCAATGAAACAGTAAGAAAAGTTTATTTAGGTGATGATTTTACCGTATAAACAGCTTTTATGTCTGTAAGATACCCACATCACGACACCAATTGTCGGATGAGGGTTTTTTTTCATCAAATCAACGTTAAAAAAGTATCTTTTACAACGATTCGATATATTGTTAGGCTAAAACACGAAACATTAATTATTATGCGATTTAGGGTACAGCACATAAAAAATGTTCAGGGGAAAACCGATAAAAAAAGGGGGATCTTCATGAGTCTTCTTTTGCCTTTATCTATTTCCTTGGCACATGCAGAAACTTCGCAAAACCATTTTGCAAATATTAAAAACGGTTTAAGTAAACTGATTGCACCAGAGCCAACAGGGTCAGCGCATTCAGTTAATATTACGTCACTCAGTCGCTACTCATTAGACACTTCTCAGGTAGCTGAACTGCCACAGATTACCCAGCCACAACAGGGACAGTCTGCTACCGGCTCTATCGTGGCTCCTATTCCACAAAAGATGAATGTGGTGGAAGCGATCCATACCGCAGTTCAGCGACGTCCTGAAATTAGCCAGAGTATTTCTACCCTGTCTGCACAGGCGGCCAATATTGATGTGGCAAAAGCAGCCTATTATCCGCAGTTATCGGGCGGATTGGGGACCGGTGATCTGACCTCGGGTGAGCGTGGACGTCAAGTGGTTTCCTTAAATGCAACACAGATGCTGTATGACTTTGGCAAGATCAAAACCAATGTCAGTATCGAGGAAGCCAGATTGGCAGAAGAGCAGGCAAGGGTGCTGGTCAATCTGGATCAGGTGGCTTTTGAAGTGGCAGATGCGATTGTCAATATCAAGCGTTATCAGGAAATTACCAAAATTGCCCAGCAACAGATTCAGGGTATTGGACGGATTGCAGAAATTGCCAATTTGCGTGCCCGTGCCGGTATCAGCAGTCAGGCCGATCCAATTCAGGCTCAGTCCAATCTGGAAGCGGCACAATCGAACCTGCTGGTGCAGCAGACCCAGCTCAGACAATATCAGCAACGTTTACGCACTTTGCTGGGGTTTGATGTGTCTGCGGTGGAATGGGAGATTCCAGAACGTATTGTGGCGCAGGCCGATCTGTATCAGGATCCGGAATTTACCCAGATTCCCAATATGATTCTGGCACAATCGGGTGTAGAGGTTGCACGCTTTCAAAAAGATCAGGCACGATTAAGTCGTTATCCAAGCATTCATCTGAAAGGCAGTTTAAGTCAGGCTGTTAATGGGCGAAATCCGAATAATAATGAAGATGACGGCTTTTATAATTCAATCATGATTGAAGCCAGCAGTAATTTTTATCAGGGTGGCGCAGCACGCTCTCAGGCACGTTCTGCCAGTTATGCCGAAGAAGCTGCACGTGCACAGGTCAATACGGTTTATCTGGATGTACTGGATCAGGTTCGCTTGATTCGTGAGCAGATTGAGAATAAGCAAAAACAAATGGGAGTTTTATCCCAACGTCGTGCAACCACGGTACGAACCAAAGAGCTGTATCAAGAACAATATAAATTGGGTACCCGAACCGTGGTGGATTTGCTCAACGCAGAACAGGCGATTCATAGTGCAGCACAGGAAATTGAATCTGCACGCTATGACATCTATTCGGCGATTGTGCAATATATTCAGGTCACCGGCCGTACACGGGATATTTACGCGCTTAACCGTATTTCTATTCAGGGGTTTGAAGTTCAGCCATGAGTACTACAATAAATTATCAACCGTGGCTTAAAGCTGTTTTGAATATTGCCAGACATTACCGGATTGAACCTTCTGAGGAGCGGATTCGTCTGCAACTGGACTGGAACCAGCATCATGACATCGACGAGATGCTCAAAATTGTCAGCCGGCAGATTGGTTTAAATGTCCGTAAAAATAAATTTGACAGCAGCTTGCTGAATCCGTGGCGTTTGCCTTTGCTGGTGGAGTTTGAGAGTGGGGATGTGGGTGTGATTGAACGCATCGACACCCAAGGTAACGTCAGTATACAGCTCAGTGGCGATGAAGGCTTGTCTCAAAGTTTCACGGTTGAACAGTTAGAGACGGGCGTAAAGCATCTGTATGTTCTGCGTCCCGAATCTTCTGTGCCGGATGCGCGGGTGGATGAATATATCAAGCCGTTTGAGAAAAACTGGTTCTGGTCAATTGTCTTGAATGACTGGAAACGTTATATCGATGTCATGTTCGCCTCTTTAATCGCGAATATTCTGGCACTGGCCACGATTGTTTTCTCGATGAACGTGTATGACCGCGTGATTCCATCACAATCGATTCCTACCTTATGGGTTTTGGCTGGCGGTGTGCTGATTGCGGCAATTTTCGAGTTTGTTTTACGCGTCTCCCGAATCTATCTGTCAGACATTATTGGTAAACGTGCTGATCTGAAAATCTCTGATCGGGTATTTGGCCATTCCTTACGCATCAAAAATAGTGAACGTTCCAAATCGACCGGTACCTTTATCTCGCAGATTCGGGAACTGGAAGGGGTACGCGAACTGGTCACTTCAACCACAGTGACTGCGATTGCCGACCTGCCATTTTTCTTCCTGTTCTTAGGGATTTTCTGGGTGATTGGCGGCAACCTGTTCTGGGTGATGCTGCTGGTGGTGCCACTGATGATTCTGCCTGGCATTCTGGCGCAGAAAAAACTGGCAGAACTGGCTCAGCTGGGCATGCGTGAATCTGCCATCCGTAATGCCTTGCTGGTAGAAGCCGTGCAAGGGATTGAAGATATCAAGCTGCTCAGAGCTGAAACACGCTTCCAGAATCAGTGGAACCATATGAATGAAGTTTCAGCCGATGTCAGCATGCAGCAACGTAAGATTGTGGGTTTGATGACGGCCTGGACCCAAAAAATCCAAGGCTTGACCTTTGCCATTGTGGTATTGGTCGGTGCTTTTGCGGTGATGGACGGCGAGATGACCACAGGTGCATTGGTGGCCTGTTCGATTCTGTCTTCACGAATGCTGGCACCCATTTCACAAATTACTGGCGTGTTGGGTCGTCTGCAACAGGCCAAAGTGGCCAAAGCCGGTCTGGATGAGTTGATGAAAAAATCGGTCGATCAGCCGGATTATTCTCATCTGATTCATCGCCCAGCTCTGGATGGTCATTATGAACTCAGTGGTGTGGTATTCAAGTACGGCGAAGATGATCCAAAACCAAGCCTGATGATTCCAAAGCTTGAAATCAAACCGGGTGAAAAGATTGCGATTCTGGGCCGTAACGGTGCCGGGAAATCAACCTTGTTGCAGCTCTTGTCTGGTATGCAGACGCCGTTACAGGGCAAGGTCAAGCTGGATGGTATTGACCTGACCCTGATCGATCCTTCAGATGTACGTCGTGATATGGGCTTGCTGAACCAGAATTCGCAGCTATTTTATGGTTCGATTCGTGAAAATCTCAGCTTGGGTGCGCCCTTGGCCACCGATCAGCAAATTCTGGAAGCGCTGCAAATCACGGGTGCATTCGCTTTTGTGCAGGAGAAAAAAGAAGGTCTGGATCATATCATTCTGGAAGGTGGTGTTGGTTTTTCTGGCGGTCAGCGTCAGGCGCTGTTGTTAACACGGTTATTGATCCGTCAACCGAAAATTCTACTGCTAGATGAACCTACTGCTGCGATTGATGATGTGTCAGAAAAGCAGTTGATTGATCATCTTAAAAGTTATTTGAGCCATCGTACCATGGTGGTTGCGACGCATCGCCGTGCGGTACTGGAGCTGGTGGATCGTATTATTGTGGTGAATGATGGGAAAATTGTCATGGATGGTCCACGAGATCAGATCCTGAATCAGTCACAGGGTGGTAATAAGCGGGTTGTTGGAGCAAGTGCATGAGTGAACTCAAAGAACTAAAACGTTCAAGCAAAGTCAGCTTTCAGGAACCACCTTTACCGAAATCGAGTGTTATTATCTGGATTGTCGGCATTGGTTTATTGGTATTGCTGATCTGGGCCTGGTTATTTAGCCTGGAAGAAGTCTCTACCGGTACGGGTAAAGTGATTCCATCTTCTAAAGAGCAGGTGGTTCAGTCTTTAGAAGGCGGTATTTTGACCACACTCAATGTTAGAGAAGGTGAAATTGTAGAGCGCGGCCAAGTGTTGGCTCAGCTCGACCCGACCCGTTTTGAATCCAATGTCGGTGAATCTGAATCCTTACTGATTTCATCACGTGCGACCTCAGCTCGCTTACGCGCGGAAGTGAGCGGTACGCCATTGGTATTTCCCGAAGAAGTCTTGAAATACCCAAAACTGGTGAAAGAAGAAACGGCACTGTATCAGTCACGTCGTGCCAATCTGGAGGAATCCGTGGCCGGTCTAGAACAGGCCTTGGTACTGGTACAGCAAGAGCTGGAAATGACAGCACCACTGGTGGCTAAAGGGGCAGCCAGTGAGGTTGAAGTGCTGCGCTTAAAACGTGAAGCCAACGACCTGCGTAATCAAATGAATGATATTCGTAATCAATATTATGTGAGTGCGCGGGAAGAGCTGTCCAAAGCCAATACCGATGTGGAAACTCAGCAGCAGGTGGTACGCGGAAAGTCAGATACGTTGAGCCGGACTATTTTTAAATCACCGGTACGCGGTATCGTAAAAGAAATTGATGTGATGACCTTGGGCGGCGTGATTCCACAAAATGGCAAGTTGATGACCATCGTGCCACTCGACGAAAAACTACTGGTTGAAGCGCGGATTTCACCACGTGATATTGCCTTTATTCGTCCAGATCAGGAAGCACTGGTTAAAATTACAGCCTATGATTATTCAATCTATGGTGGGTTGAATGGTAAAGTTACGATGATTTCACCAGACACCATCCGTGATGAAGTCAAGCAGGATCAGTTCTATTACCGGGTCTATATCCGCACGGACAGTGACAAACTGAATAATAATGCAGGTCAGGAGTTTAATATCACCCCAGGTATGGTGGCCACGGTAGACATTCGCACCGGTTCAAAAACTGTCATGGATTATCTGATCAAGCCATTCAACAAGGCCAAAGAAGCGTTGCGGGAACGTTAAGCCTTTCAGTTCATTGAGTCAAACAATCGAGTCAAATCAGGCCTCTCCATGGAGAGGCTTTTTATTTGTCTGGACAAAGCAGGTATACTGCCAGGGTTCTATTTTAAAGCCTGAAGTTATGCCATATACGCTTGCCAGCCTGGTCAGTTTTGAGGAAGACATCAAAAAAAGCCGATTTCAGGCATTTGCGACCCCTGTAGAAAATGAACAGCAGGTCAAAGATTTTCTGGACGCTTATCGTGATCCAAGTACCACACATCAATGCTGGGCCTGGAAAATTGGCCATCAGGTGCGCTTTAATGATGATGGTGAACCTTCAGGCACTGCGGGGCGCCCGATTCTCGCCACCATTGAAGGTAATGAATTGACTAATGTACTGGTGCTGGTCAATCGCTGGTATGGCGGGATTAAACTCGGCACCGGAGGTTTGGTTCGTGCCTATGGCGGCTGCGCTGGACAATGCTTGCTGCTGGCAGACAAAATTGAACTGATTGAAAAGAAAAAAGTGCAATTTTTCTGTCAGTTTAATGAATGGGCCATTTTTCAGTATGAACTGAATCAGCAGCAAATCGATTATCAGGAAGACTATAGTGCCGAAGGCGTTCAGGTTCAGGCGCAGTTGCAGAAGCATCAGATTGAAGCTTTTGCTTTAAAAATTCAGGATGTGACTCGTGGCCGTGAACAGCTCAAAATCATAGAAGAAGCAACAGATGACTGAAGCAGATCCATTACTGAAATATCGTGAGCAGCATAAACATCGCCTGAACTATATGCCTTGGCTATACTGGTCCTTAAAGGCGAAAAACCGTGGCTGGGCAGAAGCTTGGCAAAAAGAATATCAGGCTTATCTGATGGAAATGGAAACCGTCGAGATTGGTGAAAACTGTTTCATTTCGCCACTGGCACATATTTTTGCGGAACCGGGACGCAAGATCGTCATTGGCGATAATACCTTTATCGCCGCAGATTGCACCCTGCATGGCCCCCTGGATATTGGCAATGAAGTGGCGATCAATCATCACTGTATTCTGGATGGTGGCCGGGTGGGGATTAAACTGCATGATCAGGTGCGTATCGCAGCGTATTGTCATCTGTATGCATTTGATCATGGTATGCAGCTAGAACAGCCAATTTATCAGCAGGCGGTACGCTCACAAGGCATCGAAATTGGCCGGGATGTCTGGCTCGGCGCACATGTCGGTATTAAAGATGGCGTTAAAATCGCAGATCAGGCCATTGTCGGAATGGACAGTATGGTCACCAAAGATGTCGAAGCACGGGCTATCGTTGCTGGGAATCCTGCAAGCTTTATTCGATACCGCAAATAAAGCTTTACACTCGGTAGATCTCTTTCATCAATCAGAAAATGATGGTTCTATTGATATTTAAATCCACGAGATATTAAAAGCCCTTTCTTCCTTTCGGATGAGAAGCAGTGCTTCGCAAGGGCATGAGCGGATTTTATAAAGACCTCTTCCTTATGCAACAGTATTGCTGACTTCCTAACAGCAAGAGGGAATTTCGCTGGTATAAATTAGAAAATGATTTTAAACGCATTTTAATGATCTGAATTTAAGTGTTTGGCCTAATGGCTGAATTATTCTTCTAATTATCGGTCAATCATATAAAAGTTAACATATTTCAATTCAAGCCTTACAGATTTTGCTGCACATTTTATAAAGCTTATGCTAAGTTAAAAATAACAAAGAAATTTTTATCATAAATAGAGAGGCTAAACATGAAACGTGTCATCGCCTGCATCGACTCTTCACCATGTATAAACGCGCTGGCAGACGCGGCTGCATGGATTGCCAAACAGACTGGACGTGAACTGGTTTTGTTACAGGTCTTGGATTATTACCCGGCCAGTTATCATCTGGGCGAAATCAGTGGGGTAATCGGGTTTGAAAGCAATGCCATGTTGCTGAAGGAATTGGCCGAGCTTGAACAAAAACAAAGCGAAATTGCCTTGGATTATAGCAATAATCTGCTGCAACATATTTCCGAGCGGATTTTAGCCGAACATGGTATTCAAACCACACATATTCAGGAAAAAGGGGATTTTCTGGAGCAAAGTTTCCAGATTCTTGAGCCGGATGATATCGCATTAATTGGATTGCTCGGTGAGCGCTCAGCTGAAAAGAATAAACCGATCGGCACCAATGTCGAGAATTTTATTCGTGGTGCCAATTGTACGGTCATGACCGTTGGGGAGCAGTTTAAACCGCCAACACGATTTATTTTTGCCTATGAATATTCTCCGACCTGTATCAAAATGATGAGACGGATTGCGGAAAGTGATCTGCTGCGTTTATTACAATGTCACCTGTTATATATTGGCGATCATGCCGAAATTTTAACTGAGCCGCTGCAATATCTGACTCAAGCGGGTCTAGATGTAGTGCCGCAATATCGCTATGGCGATGTCGCCGAGAATATTTTGACCTATCAACAGGAGATGGGTATTCAACTGATTGTTCTGGGCGCATTTAGTCACAGCAAAATCCATCAGTTTTTCCTCGGTAGTATTGCCACCACAATTTTCCGTAATTCCAAGGTGCCTTTACTGGTCGCAAAGTGAGGATTGCCTAAAAAGCAAACAAAATTAAAATTTAAACGTAAATTGTTACAGCTTGATTTAAAAATGATCAGAGTTATCCTCATATATTGTGGATAACTCTGTGGTTAATGTTTTTAAGTTAATGTTATATATGGTAAATATGGCGCTGGGTAATTTTTGTTCTTCTGATTTTATTTGACAATCGCAAGTGCAAAACCATCATGTCCTTTACTGCCTACAGTCTGTAAAGCGGTACAAGACAAGATACGTGGATGATTTTGCAGCGCTTTAAACATGGCACGGATGCCTTCAATACTTGGCTTGTGATTGTCCGGATTGATAATCTCGCCTGCACGGATTACATTGTCCAGAAAAATAAGTGTACCTGAATGCGACAGATTTAAACTGAGTTCCAGATATTCCGGATAACTCTGTTTGTCTGCATCAATGAAGATAAAATCAAAAGCCTCGGTCTCTGCGGGTAGAGCTTTGAGTACATCTGCTGCACGACCACATTTCAGTTCAACAGTTTGCTTGAGCTGGGCACGGTCAATATTTTCCTGACCCATTGCCGCGTGGGTATCACGTCCTTCAATTGTCAGGATATAGCCATCATCGGGCAAAGCACGTGCCAACCACATGGTGCTGTATGCGGCAAATGTTCCGAGTTCCAGTACACGTTTACATTGATTCATCTGGATCAGCATCTGCAACAACATGCCTTGATTTGCTGCTACAGCCAGATGATCTGGCAGACCATGCGCAGCAGTATTTTCCAGAGTCTGATTCAGGATGGGATCTTCAGGAATTAAATGTGACTCAATGTAGTTGTCAATGTCTGTCCACATGTGTTGCATAGTTTTAGCACCATCAATTGCGATGGGTGCATTTTAAACTTTTCGCGGCATAGCGCAATTTATTGTGCTATAGCTGCTGTTTTTTTAGGCTACATAAAGTCCTAAATGAACTTTGTATAGCCGTTGTCATGACTTAGTAATTACACATTGAGGAGTTTCGCCCCAGACTTGGCCCCCAGGTACGGTAACCTTGGGTATCGATGTGGATCTGACCAGAAGCATACATGCCGAGTCCCATATTCAGACTTTGACCATGTTGCGCCCAGAACTGGCACAGTTTGAACTTGGTATTTTCAATATAACTATAGTCTTGCGCTTGTGGATATTCTGGGCCAATACGAAAATCGATGGCAGAATTATACAGATGGCGTGAAGAATTGGCACCACCGGCACACTGGTTTAAAGGCAGGTCACGATAGACGGAAGTGACTTCAAAATCAGTCAGGACATTGGCGGCTACTAAATATTTAAATACACGCAAGGTTGGAACCTGATTGGCCCATAATTCACGGCTTGGAATCATGTACTGTGAACGACCACATTTGGCCCAGTCTCGCGCGGTGCGCATTAATTCAAAACTGGGAATAATATTACCTACGCCATTGCGTTCCAGAAACACTTCGTACTCACGTACACGTGATAAATTATCCAGCGCAGAGACCCAGTGGGTATACAGATAAGGTACAGTTTTGGGTTGGACTTTGCGGTCGTATTGAACACGTTCTTGGGGAATATAAATCCGCTTTCCATCGGGCACGGTCTGTCCCGGTGGTTTTGTGGTCGTGGTACAACCCACAAAAACGAGAGGGATTACACACAGACTCAATAATCCCTTTGCAAAATTCTTCATTTATAGAAATCAGATATTTATAAATAGCGCCATTTTAGACTAAATATACGGAGAAATTTGGAGAATATTGCAATAAAATGTGTGGATTGAGTATAAAAAAGATCAGCATGTGCTGATCTTTTTTAACTGAAATTAATTACTTTTCAAGATATTGTAATTTGTCAGCTTTACCATTCCATTCTTCACGATCTGCTGGCTGGTCACCAATTTGTGTGATATTTGGCCATTTTTGCGACAGGTCAGCATTCAATTCAATAAATACTTCTTGGCCTTCTGGTAATTCATCTTCAGAGAAAATTGCATTCGCCGGACATTCAGGTTCGCATAAGGCACAATCGATGCACTCGTCCGGGTTAATCACCAGGAAGTTAGGACCTTCATAGAAACAGTCTACAGGGCAAACTTCAACACAGTCTTGATATTTACATTTAATACAATTTTCAGTGACAACGAAGGTCATGGCGACAGCTACCTAAAAAATATGGTTCTATTTACGAATACTGTATTTTAGGCAAAAACAGGGGGAACTAACAATTCCTTTTATTGATATTTGTTATATATAGGGCTGTTAAATTTGAAAAAAGCCGGAATAGGGCTAAATTCAAGTATAAATCAGTGCTAGACCCCATACGGGATGAGGTCTATGGCTCAGAGAATTACCCCGGCTGTTTGAGTAAATCTTTTAGTGCATATAATTGTGCTAAGGCTTCGCGTGGACTCAGGTTGTCTACATCGATGTCCTCAAGTAATTCGAGAGCTGGAGATTCTTTCTCAATTTCGACAATACGTTCCACTGGCTCTACAATTTCCGGCAGTGCAAATAGATCATGTTGTAGACTCTTTGGTTTGACCAGTTGTTGCTTTTCCAGAATCTTTAAGCGGTTTTGTGCTTCTTTAATGACTGATGCCGGAATACCGGCAAGTTTCGCCACCTGTAAGCCATGACTCTGGCTGGCAGGGCCATGTTGTACCTTATGTAACAAAATCAGATTGCCATTCAGTTCTTTAGCCGTGACATGGTAGTTATCAATGCCGCTTTCTTTATCGAGTTCGGTCAGCTCAAAATAATGGGTTGCGAATAGACACAGGCATTGAATGCGTTTGCTCAGATCCAGCACACAGGCCCAGGCCAGAGACAGGCCATCATAGGTACTGGTGCCACGACCGACTTCATCCATCAGTACCAGCGACTGACTGGTGGCATGATGCAGAATTTGCGAAGTCTCGGTCATTTCCACCATAAAGGTCGATTTGCCAGTTGATAAATCATCGGCAGAACCAATACGGGTGAAAACCCGGTCAATAGGCCCTAAAGTCGCAGCTTGTGCAGGAACATAAGCCCCGCAATACGCCAGCAAGACGATCAATGCGGTCTGGCGCATAAAGGTCGATTTACCGCCCATATTGGGTCCGGTAATAATCGCCATGCGATGGGAAAAGTCCAGTCGCGTATCGTTCGGTGTAAAAGCAGTTTTGCTTAAAGCTTCCACCACCGGATGACGGCCAGCAGTGATACTTACACCGACTTCAGGGCTGAATTTTGGCCGTGACCAGTTGCGTAAACGTGCCTGATGGGCAAAGTTTGCCACCAGATCAATCTGGGCAATGGCACTGCTCATCATCTGTAAATTGCCGATATCCTGACGTAATTCATCCAGCAGCATTTCAAACAGCATTTTTTCACGCGCCAGAGCACGGGATTCACTGGATAAAACCTTATCTTCAAAGGCTTTCAGTTCAGGTGTGATATAGCGTTCAGCATTTTTCAGAGTCTGACGGCGGATATAGTGCTCGGGTGCCTGTTCGGCCTGAGCACGTGAGAGTTCAATATAATAACCACTCACTCGGTTATAACCAATTTTCAGTCCCGGAATTCCGCTGGCTTCACGTTCTTTAATTTCCAGATCAATCAGGAACTGGCTGGCGTGATCACGAATCTGACGTAATTCATCCAGTTCACTATCAAAGCCTTCGGCAATCACATTTCCATCACGCAGCAATACCGGCGGATTTTCTACGATGGCAGACATCAAGCGTTGATGCAGGCCATGGAAATCTCCGAGTTCTTCATTTAGCTGGATTAATAGCTCAGACTGTTGTTGACTGACAATCGGCTGTAGGGCATGGCGTAAAAATGGAATTTGCGCACAGGCCTGACGTAGTTGTACCAGATCCCGCGGTCGGGCACTGCCCAAAGCAATTCGGCTCAGGACACGTTCAATATCGCTAATTTCCTTAAGTACCAAACGTACAGGTACTTCATGGAAACCTTGTAGCAGGGCCTGGATGGCATCTAAACGTTCATCCAGCAAGGCAGTGTCACGCAAAGGCTGCATCAGGGTGCGACTCAGCAAGCGTCCACCCATAGCCGTCTGGCAATCATTAATTAACTGAAACAGTGAAGTACCATGCTCAAATAAAGGCTCAATCAGTTCCAGATTGCGACGCGTCACTGGATCTAGGGCAATAAAGTCGGAACTCTGTTCTAGCTGAATCGAACGAATATGTGGTAAAGCGGTTTTCTGGGTTTCTTTAGCATAGTGAATCAGTGCCGCAGCGGCAGCTTTTGCCAACGGCAAATGATCAATCCCGAAACCGGAAAGTGTGCTGACGGCAAACTGGTCGCACAAGGTTTTTTGTGCATTGTTCAGGCTAAAGTCCACATTGGGACGCTTCGTCACGGAAATATCAAGTTGCTGCTTGAGTTGCTCGGTCAGCATCGGATCAGCGGTATTTTCATCCAGCAAAATTTCGCTTGGCATTAAGCGCGCCAGTTCAATCATGAGCTGGTTAAGATCATAATCCTGCTGCTGTACTTTAAATAAGCCGGCACTGAGATCGAGCAGTGCAATCCCGATCTGATTTTGCTGAATACATAAAGCCACCAGATTAGAGCTTTGATGTGCACCGAGCATGGCATCATCGGTCAGGGTGCCCGGGGTGATAATCCTTACCACGCCGCGCTCCATGGGAGCCTTACCGCGAGTGCTTGTGCTCTCGCCCTCACCAATCTGCTCACAGATCACCACTGTTTCGCCTTTTTTGACCAGACGGGCCAGATAGCCTTCGGCTGCATGGTAAGGCACACCTGCCATCGGGATCGGCTGACCATTGGCTTTACCGCGATGGGTCAGGGTAATGCCTAAAATTTTGGCTGCCTTGTGTGCATCTTCAAAGAACAGTTCATAAAAATCACCCATACGATAAAACATCAATGAGTGTGGATGCTGCACTTTCACCGACATGTATTGCTGCATCATGGGCGTTAAGGTAGAAAGATCAGCCATAATTTCCGAACTGGTCATTAAAAATAAATCCTTTCAACAAGAGAGAAATGCAAATACTGATAAGCAGCGTATGCAAAAAAATTTAAAGCATATCTAAACAGATCTATAAAAATATTTTATCGAGGATCTGCTCAGGAGCATAGTGAATGAGGTCGCTTATCTTAGGGTGCTTTAAATCAAGATTGACACAAGTCTATCAAATTTAATTTTTAGAAAGAAATGAAATTCCAGATGAATATTTAAGTCATGCGACAGATCTGTCGGTCTGAGTTTTTATTCAGCATGATTTCCAATTTTAAATCAACCACTGGATGTGAACATGCAGTGGTTGATTTAAATTAAGGGAATTGTTTATTCGGGATCATAAAGACCCAGGTCAGACAGGTGTAATCTGAGAATCCGGCGCAATTCCAGTACGGCCTCAGGGGTTTCCTGAATGGAATGGCCACCCTTGATCACTTTACTGGATACTGCACCTTGCAAATAAGCACTTTCGTAGGAAACAATGCCATCACTCATCAGCTGAGGTTCTGTAGTATCTACGGTATTACCGATGATGGAGTGAAATTTGAAGCCGGTATAGGGCTGAATGTTTTTAGTCAGCGCATTGAATTTCGAATTTTCACTCAAATCACTCGGGCCATTTTGAATCAGGTCATGTCCCAGTTCTTTGACAAATTCTTTTAATCCGATTTCGCCTTGTAAAGTATCAGCAAAGGCACCTAAAAATGCACCTGGAACCCGGATAATTTTACGCGCCAGTTTGGTATGCCAGCGATTGGCATATTCTGTGCCACGATGCGGTGTGGCCAAGAAAATCGCCCGGCTAAAATTTGGAATCGGCTGCATTTGCAGGCGTGCTTGAAACAGCGGTTTATCCTTAAACTGTTCAATACGGGTATTTTGTACCAGTTTAAAAGCATCTTGGCTGATATCGGCATTGCTGACCATCAAACGGGCAATCACGCCGCCCATACTATGTCCGACCAGTACTGCATCTTTTTTAGCTGCGGCATTGTTCGCGACCTGGGCAAATCCTTGCTGAACCAGTGCATTGATTTGAAAACGGCTTTCCAGAATCGGCATGTTGGTAGAATAAAACACCTGCCAGACCTGAAAGTTTTCTCTTAGAACCGGATCCCCCATAATATCGTTGGTCATACGAATCCAGGCTTCGGGGCTGCTGGCCAGACCATGGACCAATACCAGGATCTTCTTGTTCGGATTATAAGGTTCCAGCATATACAGGTGGGGCATGCTCAGACTATCATCCCGATCAATCAGGGTCAGATAGGCCAGACGCCCCAGATTGTTCTCGGCCAGCCATAAACCATAAGGTGCTGAAAAATTGGCTGCCAGAGCATATTCCTTAGAAGCGACCTTAATTTTTTCATATTTATAGGGATCATAGAGTTTCAGATGAAATTCGGAGGTCGATAAAATCTGTTCAGTACTATTGGCTGATTTAGGTACAGCGGTGATCGTGGTGGCCAGATATCGTGCTGCGTGGATATTGGGATTGATACCATTCGGATATTTGTGATTGAGTGGGTCAGTAACATATTTTTTATCTTTTTCGGATGGTTGCTGCTCCGGTAGAACCACTAAAAACTCTGAACCAAAACCGTCACGACGGGTAATTGAACGAAGCCCAGAGAAGTTCATGTTGTAGGTGGATAATAGTTGCTCAATGGGCTGGTTTTTCAGCTGCGGAAAATTTTCCAGATCAATGCTATACACACTGTTACCCACCTGAATCCGTTGGCCGGAACGCTTGGTTTCATAACGTTCAGCATAGCGTTGAATCAGATGAGCAATCGCCAGGTTATAAAAATCACGAATCTGAACCTGACGGTTGTCGAAAATACGGTCTTGCGGGGCACGCTCGGTTTTAAACAGGTAGGCATAACTATAACGAATGCTTTTATCCAGCATGCTGAGCTGCTGATCCAGACATTTCTGGATATTCTGTTTTTGCAGCTGTTGCTTTTCCTGAGATTGGGTCTTGCTCAAAACACTGGTGTTGCACTCGGCTGACTTGGCATTCTGTAAAGAATTGGCGAGATACAACTCACTTGCTGTAGAAAGTAATTGTTCATCTAAAATCTGGGGAATCTTTTTAAGATCCTTTACACATTCTTCGGGCTGGTCAATACAGATCTGGGCTTCACGCCCCGTCATGGACAACACATTTAGACTGGCTTCGCTCAGTTTGTCGCGCGTCAAAATACTGTCACGCTCATTGCTGAGTGTGACATTAAGTGCCTGTTCCTTAACACTGACCACCTGACAGCCGCTCAGCACGCTGGTGATGACTAAAGTGCACAGTATTAATCTTTTATTTATTTTTTCGTGCATAAAACCTTTCACTGAATTTAAGTTGTAAGTTTGGATAATGGTTTGTATTTTACTAATTTTTTCTCATAAAAATAGACCGCCGTAGCAGTCTATTTGTAATCAGAGAAAGAAGATAAATTCTGATTATGGCGTTTTAGGGGTTGCAGCAACTGGAGCTTGATTTGCGGTTTGCAGAACTTGCCAAACATTCCAGCGACCTTGTTTCTCAATTTCCTGAATCAGACGGTCTGCCACTTCAGCTTCTTGCGGGTATTTCACTTTATAGTTTGCCAAGGTTTGAGCCGCATTTTTTTTCTGTTCCAGCGCAATATAATTATTGGCTGCAGCAAGATAGGCTTCCTGAACGCCAGCTTTCATGGCTTTGTCCAGATAAGGGATCGCTTCACGTTGACCGCCACCTTCGGACAGGCCAAAGCCGAACCAGAAGTTCACTTCAGGATCATCTTGGTTGATCTTAAGAATTCGTTGTGCATAGGTCAGGGATTTGGTGGTATAGACTGAACCCAGATCCAGATTACGTGCCATGACACTGGCTTTAAATGCACGTACCAGAACATCGAAAGAGGCATTTTCACGTGCAGCTAAAGTATCCAGCTGTTGAGTGACTTCACGCAGTTTGGCTTCAAAGCCACGACGTTCCTGACGATCGCTAAAACGTGGTGGATAATGACGTGCTTTACCTTCCACCATTTGCAGGAAATCATCAATCTCGGTGATGTCGATTTCATTGGTATTTGCCAGAGCCGCATAACGCATTGAACGTGTATTGCTGTCTACAATGGGAATAATCAGTTTATTGACATCCAAGGTTAATTGCTTGGATGGATCATTTGGATGAGTCACGACCATTTTGGTCACGGGTTGAGCCGCAGCTTTTTGCAAATGCACCTCAAACGGAGGTGGTTCATTATAATTGAATGGATTTAATGCATAAAATGGCGGACTTAATTCAGGTTCTACAAAAACCACTTGATCCACAGGTTTCTCAGCAGACTTCTGAGAGACGGTCGAACATGCAGTCATTGTGAATGCTAAACAAGCAAGTGCCAAGGGCTTAAAGGTCATAATATTCATCCATTCGTGTTATTTTTTAAAACAGCTAGTACAAAAATCACATGACCGTCAGTCTATGAAAACTTTAACGATCATGCAAGTAAATGCATGTTACAGAATTGAACGCTCTATTCAGGCTTTAGACTGACTGGTTTGAGCTTCACATTCACGGCGCGCTTCTTCCAGAATCTGTAATTCTTTTTTGCTTAAAGGCTGACCATCTTGTTGCTGTTTATTAAAGGTCGGATCCAGCAAAGAAAGACGGTTGCACAAGTTGTTCATGCGTTTTTCATTTTGCTGAATACGGTCCAGCAGAATGCGCATACCCTCCAGAATTGGATCAGACTGGTCTTCAGTTGCAGCATAGGGCTGGAAGCCGATACTTTCTGCATAATCACGACGACGGGTTTCTGCATCATCCTTCGGTTTATTTTTGGTAATAAAGCGTGCAGGGTTACCCACAGCCGTCGTGTTTTCAGGAACTGCTTTAGTCACGACCGCATTAGAACCGACCTTGGCATTTTTACCGACAGTAAATGGCCCTAAAATCTTGGCACCAGCGCCAACCACCACGCCATCTTCTAAAGTTGGATGGCGTTTGCCTTTATTCCAGGTCGTTCCACCCAAAGTCACCCCATGATAGAGGGTAACATCATCGCCAATTTCTGCAGTTTCCCCAATTACGACACCCATACCGTGATCAATAAAGAAACGACGGCCTATCTTGGCGCCCGGATGTATTTCAATACCAGTCGCAAAACGGCTAAATGAAGACAATGCACGTGCAGTTCCCTTACAGTCTTTGTTCCATAGCTCATGTGCCATGCGATGCATGATCAGCGCATGGATGCCAGGGTAAGTGGTTAAGACTTCTAAGGTATTGCGTGCTGCAGGATCGCGCGCAAAGACAGCTTGTATATCTTCTTTGAGCTGTTTTAGCATTAGATTTGATCCTCGTCCTGTGATGATGTATGTGAAGATTTTTTCCACGTGCCGTTATTTAAGGCCTGAACGCGGCTGAAAATACCACGAAGTAAATGATATTCCATACGATCTAATTGTATACGTCCAAAGAGACGACGCAAGCGTAAAGGCAATAATCTTGGATTTTTTGGGTCCATAAATTCAATTTCGGCCAGCATTTTTTCCAAATGCGGATAGAACTGTTCCATCTGCGCATGATTCACCAAAGGCTCATCCCATTCCATTTCAATGCCATCAATGACTTGCATGGTTGCTTTAGCATCACGTGGTTGTTCAATCTGGCTCATGGCTGCCATGCGCATTTCATAGCAGATCACCTGAATGGCTTGAGCCACATTCAGTACGCCGTAATCGGTATTGACTGGAATGGTCAGGTGATAGTTGGCCATTGCCAGTTCTTCATTGGTCAGACCGCGGTCTTCACGGCCAAATAGAATTGCAACTTCTTGCTGCTCTTGTACCACGGCGCTCATGGCTTTTGTCGCAGCAGGGCGCACATCTAACAGCGGCCAGGGAATGGTACGGCTACGTGCGCTGGTACCGAATACAATCTGACAGTCTTTAATGGCATCTTCGAGCGTTTCTACAATCTCGATCTGCTCGATCAGGTCAGTTGCGCCTGCGGCCAGTGCATCAATATCCGGATGCGGATAGGTTTTTGGCGCCACCAGAACCAACTTGGACAGGCCCATGGTTTTCATGGCGCGTAAAGCACTGCCGATGTTGGCAGGTAAAGTGGTATTGACCATGACAATACGCACATGGGAGAGATGTGCTGAAACAGCAGCATTGTCAATTTGACTCATGAGGATTCCAATTTAAAGGTTTTTTAAAGATCAGGATTTATGAATATTGTGGCTGGGATTCAGCCTGATACAGTTCCAGCGCATCGTCCATGCTCATGCCAGCAGGTGGCGGTGGAACATTGACCGGTTTGGCCTGTTCATAAGAAACAGCTTTGGCGGCTTTGGACTTGACCTGATATTCAATATGCAATGCTTCTTTACCAAAATAATCACGCAATTTAGCCAATAACTCATCCAGTGGCGCCACTTTCCAGTTGAGACCCAGATGAAGTTCGGTCGTAGCATAAGGATAGTCTAAATACAGAATTACCGGAATATGCGCTGACATGTCGATATTGGTATATGGTGTCAAAATCTGCTGCAAGTCACGACTCAGACTTTTACTGAAATGCTCAGTAGTTAAGGTGATTTTAATGCTGTTGGCACGCTTCTGGCGAATTTCATTCAGGCTAAAGGCTTTAGTGAGACGTCCCATTGGGCGGTCAAAGCCTTCACGCTCATAAATTTCACCTTCAATCACCACAACTTTATCCAGCTGGATAATCTCTTTAAAGCGGTTAAAACGTTCATGATTGGCTGAAATTTCAATACGCGCCGTACCATCATCCAGAGTCATCATCATCCGGTTCGGGAAATTGGCAATATCCACCACCAGTCCTGCAAATACGGTGGTCACGCCACGGCGGGTCGGCGTCAGCTCATTGATCTGACTAGGTACAAAGGATTTCAGTTCATTACGATAGACATCAATCGGGTGGCCGGTGAGGTACAGGCCGAGGGTGTCTTTTTCACCTTTCAGGCGAACTTCATCCGCCCATGGCTTGACCGGTTTAGAGGGTTTGCGCTGAACTTCTTCCACTTCACCAAACAGATCCATGATGCCGGTTTCACGGTTGGAGCGCGCCTGTTCCGCAGCTTGCACCGCTTCAGGCAGTTGTGCCATCAGGTCGGCACGATCAATGCCTAAACAATCCAGCGCACCGGAGCGAATCAATGCTTCCAGGGTACGTTTATTGATTTTTTTCAGGTCAATACGATGACAGAAATCAAACAGGTCACGGAAAGGACCTTCTTGTGTACGCGCGTCAATCACTGATTGCATCGCAGCTTCACCGACACCTTTAATCGCACCCAGACCATAGACAATGGTTTGTTCATCCGTGGCATGGAACTGATACAGCGACATATTCACTGACGGTGGTAAAACTTCCAGGTTATTCTTGCGACAGTCATCGATCAGAAACACCACGTTGTCGGTGTTCTGCATCTCCGAGGTCAACACTGCAGACAGGAATTCCGCCGGATAATGCGCTTTTAGCCATGCAGTCTGATAGGCAACCAAAGCATAGGCCGCAGCATGTGATTTGTTAAAGCCATAGCCGGCAAACTTTTCCATATAGTCGAAAATATGGTTGGCAGTGGCTTCATCAATGTCTTTTTTCGATGCACCTTCAATAAAGATCTGGCGCTGTTTGACCATCTCTTCCGGTTTTTTCTTACCCATGGCACGACGTAACAAGTCTGCGCCACCGAGGGTGTAGCCGGCACAGTACTGTGCAGCCTGCATGACCTGTTCCTGATAGACCATAATCCCGTAGGTGGGTTCTAGTACGCCTTCAAGCAAGGGATGTAGATATTCAAAATCGCCTCCATGCATCCGGTGGATAAAGTCAGGAATCAGATCCATCGGGCCCGGACGGTACAGCGACACGAAGGCAATAATTTCTTCAAATTTGCTTGGGCGTGCCTCTTTCAGCATCTTCTTCATGCCCACGGATTCAAACTGGAATACCGCGGTGGTGTTGGCATTGGCAAAAACCAGATACGCGTCTTTATCTTCAAGCGGGATATAGGCAATGTCTAGAGGCTTGTCAGATTTGATGCGTTTATTAATATTTTTAACTGCATCTTCAATTACGGTCAGGTTACGCAAACCCAAGAAGTCAAACTTGACCAGACCAGCAGATTCAACATCGTCTTTATCGAACTGTGCCACGCGTGAAGTACCATCGGCCTCACACATGACGGCAGAGAAATCGGTAATTTTGGTTGGTGAGATGACCACACCGCCGGCATGTTTACCGGTATTTCGGGTAATACCTTCCAGTTTTAGTGCCATTTCCCAGATTTCAGCCGCATCATCATTATCTGGGTTGGATGGATTGGTGACGATATCTTTAAGCTGTGGTTCGGCTTCTAAGGATTCCAGCAGACTCAGGCCTAAAGGCTTGGTCGGGATCATTTTCGAGATACGATCGGCCAGACCATAAGATTTACCCAAGACACGCGCCACATCACGAATCGCACCTTTGGCCGCCATGGTACCGAAGGTGGCAATTTGCGAAACTGCATCACGCCCATAAGTACGCGCCACATAGTCAATCACGCGGTCACGACCTGCGATACAGAAATCGACGTCGAAATCGGGCATCGACACACGTTCCGGGTTCAAGAAACGTTCGAAGAGTAATTCATAACGTAGCGGATCAAGATCGGTGATTTTTAAGCTATAAGCCACCAGTGAGCCTGCACCTGAACCACGCCCCGGGCCTACTGGAACGCCGTTACTTTTCGACCACTGAATAAAGTCCATCACGATCAGAAAGTAGCCCGGAAACCCCATCGAGTTAATGATATTAATTTCGTACTCGATTCGCTCATCATAAGGCTTGCGAACTTCTGGCCAGTGTTCATCACGCTGTTCAGGTGGATACAGGAAATTCAGACGTTCTTCCAGACCTTCTTTGGACAAGTGTGCAAAGAAAGTATCAATGGTATGACCTTCAGGAATCGGATAATCCGGCAGAAAGTATTGACCCAGTCGCAATGTGACATTACAGCGTTTGGCAATGTGGTAAGTGTTCTCAATCGCAGAGGGAATATCCGAGAACAGCTCTGCCATTTCCTCAGCAGATTTAAAATATTGTTCAGGTGAATAGGTTTTAGGGCGGCGGTTATCCCCCAGTACATAACCATCGGCGATACACACCCGGGCTTCGTGGGCTTCATAATCATTGCGGGTCATGAAGTGCACGTCGTTATGTGCCACTACACCGATATTATATTTTTTGGCCAGTTTCACTGCTTCCAGAATAAAGTCATCTTCATCCGGACGGTTGGTGCGGGTCAGGGCGATATAAACGCGATTGCCGAATTTTTCAACCCATTCTTCCAGCAAGGGTTCCGCTTTTTGCGGATTTGAACTCATCAGCATCTTGCCGACATCGGAATGCATGCCGAGCAGGGCAATCATGTCCTCGGACTGGTTTAAAATCCATTGTTTTTGTACGCATGGAATGTCTAATTGCTGACCACTGATAAAGCCTTCAGACACCAGTTCAGTCAGGTTACGCCAGCCTTTATTGGTCATCGCCAATAAGGTCATACGATGTTCGGCATCATTCAGGCGAATTTCAGAACCGAGGATCGGCTTGATGCCTTTGCCTAAGCATTTGCCATAGAACTTGACTGCGGCATGCAGGTTAGACAGATCCGTCAGCGCGAGGGCAGGCATCTGTTCTTTTTCGGCAGCTTTGACCAAGTCAGGTATCCGTACGATGGATTCAGTAATCGAAAATTCTGTATGAATACCAAGATGAACAAAGTGCATAGATGAGTCCCTGCTAAAACCATTGAATAGTTTAACATGGGATTTATTGTTTCAGTTTGAAAATGAGGGGAAATGGCTAACTTTTAGATTTTAATTAAATGTTGATTTGGGGCTTTGTTCATATCTATAACGAGATGGGATTGTTAACCGAAATTGAATTTCTGACTAGCGACATGGATGTCGCCAGTTGATCTGTGGCACAAGGAAGTATCATCAAGCCAACAGAAGATTTTTGTTACCTTGCATAGCAGTGCTTTCAAAAGTAAAAGAAGAATTTTAAATATTAGTAAGTTTATTCATGACATTATTTGAAAAATAGAATTTCGTTATTTTTACTTCAATTTTAACTTTGTAATATTTGTGCCTTACTTTTGACGGGGCAAAAGTAACAAAACCCCTTTGTTGATCTGATGGTACATCCCAGTACCACAGATCAACGGGCGACTTCCTGTCGCCATGGCACGTATCAAATAGTTGCAGGACTTTACTTTGAAATAATGAGAAAGGGTTCGTAAGTATTAAAAACAATAAAAACTAGATTAACGAAGTCGGGACAACCAGTCCCCCAGACTTTGTACAATCTGTACCAAAATCAATAACACAATCACCGTCATGATCACCACAGAGGTATCGAAACGCTGATAACCGTAAGAAATGGCCAGATCACCGATACCGCCGGCACCGACAGCACCCGCCATTGCTGTTGCACCAATCAAGCTGATGGTGGCAGTGGTCAGGTTCAGAATCAGTGAACTACGTGCTTCAGGTAAGACAAACTTGAAGATAATCTGCATTGGGGTTGCACCCATCGCTTGCGCAGATTCAATAATGCCTTCATTCACTTCCAGTAATGAGGTTTCAACCAAGCGACCAATATAAGGGCCGACATAAATAGTCAGTGGTACAATTGCGGCCCAAGTACCAATTGAAGTGCCGACCAAAAACTTGGTCAGCGGAATAACGGCAATCAGTAGAATAATAAATGGTAGTGAACGTAACGCATTGACAATCGGATTGAGACCGTGATAAATCACACGATTTTGCAAGATGCCGTTAGGACGCGTCACCACTAAAGTAATTGCCTGAATAAAACCCCAGATACAGCCAAACAGCATTGCGAAGAACACCATATGAAAGGTTTCTTGCAGCGCTGTCACAAATTGATCCATCGACAGCGAGCTTTTCCAGAACGGCGCAGTAATTGTCGTCAGCCACTGTACAATTAAATCTCTCATGCCTGTACTCCTGCTTGATCTACCTGTACGCCGTTATCTTTCAGATATTGCACTGCAGCGCTAATCTCTGCGGAATCACCCAGGAGCTGAATAAACATCTGACCAATCACCGAACCATTAATTTCGGTCATGTTGGCAAACAGGATATTTAAACTGATATCAAACTGTTTAATCACGGCCTGAATCACCGTTTCCTGAGCCGAGCTGCCAAGGAATTTTAAACAATAAATACTGTGATGATTCTGGTTTTCCAGATTATTCAGAATATTGACCGGCAAATGTTGCTGAAGCACGGTTTGAATAAAATTTTTGGTGGTCGGGTGTTGCGGCTGACTGAAGATCTGTAGCGTGCTGCCGGTTTCAATCACATCACCTTTTTCCATCACAGCGACATAATCACAGACGGTTTCAATTACATCCATTTCATGAGTGACCATGACAATGGTAATACCTTGCTCTTGATTGATTTTTTTGAGTAATTGCAGAACTGATTTGGTGGTTTGTGGATCGAGTGCCGAAGTCGCTTCATCACAAAGTAAAATCTTGGGATGGTTGGCAAGGGCACGGGCAATCCCGACGCGCTGTTTTTGACCACCAGACAATTCATCCGGAAAAGCCTGCCGTTTATGTTTCAGGTCAATAAAATCTAATAATTCTTCGAGGCGTTTTTCCCGTTCAGCCTTGCTCCAGCCCAGAAGCTTCATAGGCATTTCGATATTGGCCGCCACGGTTTTGGTTTGCATTAAATTAAAATGCTGGAAAATCATGCCGATATTGGCACGTTCTTGACGCAATGTTTTGGCATCGAGTGCGGTAAAATCTGTTCCATTAATGATAATCTGACCTGAGCTTGGACGCTCAAGTAAATTAATCAGACGGATGAGGGTACTTTTACCGGCACCACTATAACCGATGATGCCAAAAATACTGCCGGTTGGAATCGATAGATTAATCTGATTCAAGGCATGCAAGGTTTGACCCTTAAGCTCATACTGTTTTGAAATATCTTTAAATTCAATCATAGTGTCAAAAACTGCATCACGGATAAAAAAACAGGCAAGAAATCGTCCTTGCCTGTTCTAAAAGACTATTATAGTACTATTTTGATTCAGTTAAATACGTCACCGGCTTGTTTACTGCAACTTTAGTGCCACCAAAATTTTCATCGACATACGCTTGAACTGCTGGCGTATGATACAAGGCACCTACTTTTTGCAGTACAGGATCCGTTTGACGATCTGCTGCAACCGCTAATACGTTTACATTCATTTTTGTGCTTTGATCAATTGGCTCATAGTAAACCGCATCTTTTAATACGTTTAAACCGCCTTCCATTGCCAGCGTATTGCCTAGCACAATTGCATCAACTTCATCTTTTACACGTACTGCAGTTGCCATTTGAATAGGCTTAATCACGATTTGTTTTGCATTTTCAGCCACATCAGCTGTTGTGCCTTTTACATTGTCAAAGCCAGCTTTTAATTTGACCAGACCTGCCGATTGTAAAAGTAATAACGCGCGTGATTCATTTGCACCGTCGTTTGGAATGGCAATGGTTGCACCTGTTTTAAACTCATTCAAAGATTTTACTTTGCTTGAGTAAATTCCCATTGGTTCTAAATAGGTGGTAGACAATGGTGCAATTTTTGCTGTATTGGCATCGTTATACGCAACCATATAGGCATATGACTGGAATGCATTGACATCGATTTCTTTATTGGCAACGGCTGTGTTCATTGACACATAGTCAGTGAAATTTTTCACATCAAGTTTAATGCCGGCTGCTTTGGTTTCAGGTAATGTGGCGATATAGCGCCATACATCTGCATCTGAACCGGTCGATGCCATGGTTACGGTTTGAAGGCCATTCGCATCTTTGGCTTGTGCTGCATCATTGGCAGGCGCTTCTTGTTTGCCACACCCAGTCAAAGTTAATACAGAGGCACTCAATAAAACGCCAAGTAATTTTTTCATGAAATTTTCCTAATTTTAATCTTGCCTAGAGTATAAGAATTTTTAAATCGTGTTAAATAAGATTTTTATACGATCTAAGTATGTGTCCTGATCGTTGTTGGTGCTGGCCTTAAACTAAAAGATCCAAGCCTACAGCAATTGTTCTGGTGAACGCGATCAAGTCAGAAATGCCACAAACCTGATTGTAAATGATCTATTTTGGAGAGAAAAATAGATAGTTTATAAGCACATGAAGTAGTTTGAGCATTCTGGGATTGTCGATATCATAGCAATAAATCTATATTCGATATACTGGATAGCAAAGCCTTGTTTAGCTCTTTAGTTGAATAAAAAACCAAGTTGTTTTATAAAAATATTAATTAAAACAATATTTTATTTATATTAGGGGTATGGTTTTTAGGGGGTTGTTTAAATAGTGAGCTTTATAAGATTTTATCCAATCTAAATCATAAAAATGGATATATATGATTTATTGATGGAATCAAAGTAGCGTTGCGCTGTTCTAGACATCAGGGTGTTATCTCGATTCAGCTTCTTTGGGAAATAGCACATAACTTCATCGTCTGTGCACATTTGGATAAATGGGTCGGTGTCGGAGTCTTTCCATTGGCGGAGGATCAGGCTAGGGGGCTGAATGCTTATGGATGGCATCGTGGTATTACACTATTATTGACGAATTAATTATAACAGAGATGTATTTGTGAAGAATTATCAGGATAAGGAAACAGGTCAGATTTATGCTTTTGAAGATGATTATGATCCCTTTCTTTCTGATAATCGTAATACTCCTAAGACACTAACTAAAAATATTAAAACAAGACCAACAGAAACATCAGTTTGGTATGATGGTGGTTGGATTGAGAGAACAGATGCGCCAATTGATTATATAGAGCCTACTTCTAGCGTACCATCATACAATCCTGCTTGGATGGTACATTTAAAACCCTATTCAGCAATAGTGAGTGATAAACAACCACAGTTTCAGTTCTCATTAGATCAAATCAATAACAATTCTTATGATGGAATGCAATTATCTAAAGTAATAGGAATACTTTCTTTAGAGGATAATTTAGATGTATTGATCAGCTATGATGGTGGAATAGCAATACCTCAAAGTGAAAAATTTTCAAAGAGAGTTGATGGTATTACTAAGTTAAATGAAATTCTCTGTCGTTTTTTATTAGGTGGAATTCATACAGAAGTATTGCATACACATGAGTTAACAGTAGGGACTTTACATGAAAAAACGCACTTATTTTGTTATGCACCATCGCTTTATAATCAATTGAGATTCAATTGGGCATCTATTGCAGATAGGTTTCAGCCATTGATGGTTCCAAGAGTTTTACATTTAAATGATTTGCAAAAAGCTTATATGGATGGGCGAGAAATTCTTGAATCTATACCTACTTTCACGCCATTTTTTCTTTTAAATGGTTATACATCGTTAATCAATCAAAATATTAATGATGCTTTAAATAATCTTTGGATTGTTGTTGAACAACTTACAGAAATTTTATGGAAGCAAATTTATATTAGGCATAAAGATAATTATCCAAGACGAGTGCAAAAGTGTCATGCAAATTACAAAGAAAGTAATTATTTAAAGCATATTGCTACAAAACATAAGCTTTTGAGGTTGGCTAAAGTTATCACAAGGCAAAATTATAAAATACTAGAATGCGCTCGAAAATCTCGTAATAATTTAGCACATAGAGGAAGACAGCCAAATCGTGAAGTAGTTATTACGTTATGGGAACAATTGCCCGAACTTCTAGAGTCTGCTACGGATTATAAAAATATAGGTATGAGAGAAATAAAAATTGGACAAGAAATCAATTGGAATAATTCACATAATAATAATTTTGATGAATGGAAAGAATTAGTATCTCTGATGAAATAAATGTATTAAAAAAACCCCGCACTCAGCGGGGTTTTTACTTAATCAAAATTAAGATTAAGCATTTTCACGTGCAATGGCACGGTAACCGATATCTTTACGATATTGAACGCCGTCGAATGTCACTTTTTTGCAAAGTTCCAAAGCTTTGGCTTGTGCTTCACCAATCGTATTACCAAGCGCAGTTACGCAAAGTACACGACCACCCGCAGTCACAATCTCGCCATTTTCATTGGCTTTCGTACCGGCATGGAAAACTTTTGCATCAGTCATTTCAGTGTCTAAACCAGAAATCACATCACCATTGCTTGATGTTTCTGGGTAGCCTTTTGATGCCAGTACGATACCGACAGTCTTGCGCTCATCCCATTCAGCTTCTTTCGGTAAATTACCGTCTAAGCCTGCTTGAACCAAATCCACTAAAGATGATTTTAAACGCATCATGATGGGTTGAGTTTCAGGGTCGCCAAAACGACAGTTGAACTCGATCACTTTCGGTTGACCTTGTTCATCAATCATCAAGCCAGCGTACAAGAAACCAGTATAAACGTGACCGTCTTTTTTCATACCTTCAACGGTAGGACGCATCACTTCATTCATGGTTTTTTCAAATACATCCGCAGTCACAACAGGCGCAGGCGAGTAAGCACCCATACCACCCGTGTTTGGACCTTGGTCGCCTTCAAAGATACGTTTGTGATCTTGTGAAGTCGCCATAGGTAAGATGTTGTCGCCATCAATCATACAAATGAAAGATGCTTCTTCGCCTGCAAGGAATTCTTCAATTACAACGCGAGAACCTGCATCGCCAAATTTGTTGCCTGCAAGCATGTCATCGATCGCATCAAATGCTTCTTGATTGGTCATGGCAACGATCACGCCTTTGCCCGCAGCAAGACCGTCGGCCTTAATGACGATCGGCGCACCATTTTTTTCAACAAATGCTTTCGCAGCATCTACTTCTGTAAATACATCGTAAAACGCAGTTGGAATGTTGTGGCGTTTTAAGAAATGTTTCGCGAAAGCTTTAGAGCCTTCAAGCTGCGCAGCAAATTGAGTTGGACCCCAAATTTTTACACCCGCTTCACGGCAAGCATCAACGACACCGTTTACCAATGGAGCTTCTGGGCCGACAATGACAAGCTCAACGGCATTGTTTTTTGCGAAATCGATAATCGCAGCATTGTCTAAAATACTTAAATTTACGTTTTCACATTTATTTTCAGTGGCTGTACCTGCGTTGCCCGGAGCAACAAAGACTTTTGCAACTTTATCGTCTTGTGCGATTTTCCATGCAAGTGCATGTTCACGACCGCCATTACCCAAAACTAAAATATTCATCTAAAAATCCCTCAAAAGAATAGAATCCCACCTTGCGAAGCCATGCTTCTCACCCTGTAAAAAAGAAGGGCTTCACGAATAAAAATGTCCCTTTATTTGTGAAAAGTCCCCCTTTTTACAAAGGGGGATTTAGGGGGATTAATAAATACGACTTTGAATCAATTAGTGACGGAAATGACGCATGCCAGTGAACACCATCGCAATACCTGCTTCGTCAGCAGCCGCAATGGTTTCTTCGTCACGCATAGAACCACCCGGCTGGATAATACATTTGATACCCGCTTTAGCGGCGTTATCAATACCATCCCGGAATGGGAAGAATGCATCAGACGCCATAACTGCACCCTCAACGACCAAGCCAGCATGTTCAGCTTTAATTGCAGCAATACGAGCAGAGTTAACACGGCTCATTTGACCTGCGCCAACACCAATGGTTTGACGGTTTTTCGCATAAACAATCGCATTAGATTTCACGTATTTTGCGACTTTCCAGGCAAAGATCATGTCATCAATTTCTTGTTCAGTCGGAGCACGCTTGGTCACCACTTTAAGATCATCTTTAGTAATCATGCCCAAGTCTTGATCTTGTACTAACAAGCCGCCATTCACGCGTTTGTAGTCAAGTTGTGATTGACGTGCATCGATTGCTGGAAGTTCACCGCAAACTAAAACACGTACGTTTTTCTTCGCACCAGTCACTTCAAGTACGCCATCAGCAATACTTGGTGCAATGATCACTTCAACGAATTGACGCTCAACAATCGCTTGTGCAGTTGCAACGTCTAATTCACGGTTGAATGCAATGATGCCGCCAAATGCAGATTCGGGATCTGTTGCATACGCAAGGTCATAAGCCGCTTGAATGCCGTCTAAAGACACTGCAACGCCACATGGGTTTGCGTGCTTAACGATTACACAAGCAGGTTTCGCAAAAGATTTAACACATTCAAGTGCAGCGTCTGTGTCTGCAATGTTGTTATAAGAGAGTTCTTTACCTTGAAGCTGTTTCGCAGTAGAAACAGATGCTTCTGTCGCTGTGTCTTCAACGTAGAACGCAGCAGACTGGTGCGGGTTTTCACCGTAACGAAGATCTTGAACTTTGTTCAATTGTGTATTGAAGGTACGTGCAAACTTGTCCGCTTCACCTTCTTGTTTGCCTACGCGAGCGCCAAGGTAAGATGCGATCATGCCGTCATATTGTGCAGTATGTTCAAATGCTTTTACTGCAAGGTCGAAACGAGTCGCATGCGATAAAGCGCCTTCAGCTTTAAGCTCAGCTACAACAGTGGCATAGTCAGAAGCATTCACCACGATGCCTACAGATGCATGGTTTTTTGCCGCAGCGCGAACCATGGTAGGGCCACCAATGTCGATGTTTTCGATCGCATCAGCCAGTGAACAGTTTGGTTTTGCTACAGTTGCAGCAAATGGATAGAGGTTTACAACGACTAAATCAATAGCATCAATGTTGTGTTCAGCCATCACAGCTTCGTCTAGACCACGACGAGCCAGAATACCACCATGAATTTTAGGATGTAGCGTTTTTACACGGCCGTCCATCATCTCTGGGAAACCAGTATGCTCTGAAACTTCTACTACAGCGACACTATTGTCTTTCAACAATTTGTAGGTACCACCTGTAGATAAAATTTCTACCCCTAGAGCAGCAAGTTCTTGTGCAAATTCAACAATACCAGTCTTGTCAGACACAGAGATTAAAGCGCGTTTAATAGTCATGATCTTCGTCACAGTTTTTAAGGAACAGAATAAAACAAAATCAGCAATTTACAGGTTAAAAAAAATGCCTGCGGAAGCCGCAAGCATTTTATCATTTATTCACTCATTAAACCGTGAGCTTTTAACTTTTTACGTAAAGTACCACGGTTGAGTCCGAGAATCTCGGCAGCACGTGTTTGGTTACCACGTGTATATTCTAGAACTACAGATAGAAGAGGTTTCTCCATTTCTGCTAGCACCATGTCGTATACCTGAGATGGTTGCTCGCCCTGTAGTTGCGCAAAATAATGGCGAACTGCGCGATCTACGTGGATACGTAAAGCAACATCAGATTGTGCAGTAAAAATAGGAGATTTGCTATTCATGCGAATTAATCCGAAAAACAAATATCGCTTGGGTAAAGCGATATAAAAAGTGGTCTAAAATTGAAATGAACTCCGCTTTAGATCCTAAAACTGGAGTTCTAAAACTTAATCATTGCATTGAGCCAATAGCTTGACACATCTCAACGTTTTGGTCGAAAAATAAGCGTAACAATAGTTAAAGTTTTGTTACTGACCAAAATCAAAACAAAAAAATCTGCACGATACGCAATAAATTTTATAGCGCATTAGGCAAGACTGTATTTGTTGTGAAAAAGTAGCGAGGAGTTGCAGCACATAGCTTTCGTGGCGCGTATCATACCATTGTCTAAGCAAAAGTGAGCAAGAAAACTGCATTTTTTTTAACTTTTTTTAATTTTTTAATGCTTTCTATTCAGATTAAGGGCGAATTATTTCCAAACTATAGCGATCAAAGCTTTTACGATCGACAGGAAGCTCAAATTTGAATTTAAATGGACTGTTTTTCGGGATACGTTCAATATTGACCAGACTTTCAATCAGATACTCTTTGGCAGACAGGTTATAAGTCGCAACAACTTCACCGCGCTGTTCCAGATTGATTTTTAAAATCGGTAAAGCCAGGCTACGGTCATGGAAGTTGATCAGCTCACCGCTAAATTCAGTTTTCTTGTGACTGGTTGCCTTGATCTTGACTTTATTGACCTGAATCAGCGTGTAGTATTTTTCCAGATTGGAACAATTAAACACCTCGCATACATTGTTAAAGGCCAGACTCATGATATGACTATTTTTGATGTATTGCGGATTAAACCAGAAAAACTGGAACAGCAATACGCCAAATAGCATCAGGTTCAAGATGCTCCAGCCAATATAATACATTGGCCCACGGTATATCTGTTTTTCTGCCTGATCTTCCCAGTTCATGCTCGGCAGTACCGAGATAGGTTCGGTACTGAAATAGTTCAGATTGTTTAAATAGGTTTCCAGATCGATATTTGAATGTTCAACTTTCTGATCGAAAATATATAAAAGACTGTGCGTATTTTGCTGTTGATCGCGACCATATACAGGCGGGTTATATCGAGAATAGGTTTGATCCTGAGACGCTGAGGTAGTGACCGAGTTTTGGGCTTCGGCCACCAGATGCGATAAGGCATTAAATGAAGTGGTACATTTGGGACAGCAAACCATACCCTGCGCAATGGTGAGTTGAGCAACTGTGACCTTGTAGGTGGTGGAACAGGTAGGGCAATGGGTTCGTTTGTCACTCATAAACTATTTGTAGACTCATTCATTCTTATGGCGTTTACCCGAGATACGGCACCAGTGCTCGTCTCGTTTTTCTACGTCTAATATATCAAAATAATTTGAGTAAATGCTAGTAACATCAGCAACTTGCTCTTCGATAACTCCGGCAAGTGCGAACTGTCCCTCAGATTTAATTAAAGTTGCGAACTCAGGAGCCAACATCATTAGTGGCGCAGCCAAAATATTGGCAACAAATACGTCAGCCTTGGTAGTGCCGAGTTCATCTCTAAATTCTTCTGGCAGGCCGACATAAAGTTTGTCCAGTACACCATTCAGTTCAGCATTTTGCTGGGTGGCCAGAACTGCTTGTGGGTCAATATCAGTGGCATATGCTTTTTTAGCACCTAAGAGCAGGGCAGCTACCGCGAGAATGCCTGAACCACAGCCATAATCGATGACGATTTTGTCTTTAACGTCAATTTTGCCGAGCCATTGTAAGCACAAGAATGTAGAGGCGTGGTTCCCTGTACCGAATGCCAGACCCGGATCAAGCTTGATATTGACTGCATCGGCTTCAGGTGCTTGCATCCATTCCGGTACAATCCAGTATTTTTCAGCAATCTGGATTGGCTCATACGCATCCATCCAGGTGCGTTCCCAAGCCTGATCTTCAATGAATTCGTACTTGATCGGCGCTTCTGGCATTTGCGCACCAATAAAGGTTTCTAGTGCAGCAACGTCAATTTCTTCGCCTTCTTCCTGTGCATAAATACCAGTCACAATCACTTTATTCCAGAGTGGTGTTTCGCCTGGAAGTGGTTCCAGCAAATCCTGGTTTTCAGCATCATCCAGGGTCACACTCACTGCGCCTAGTGAGCTGAGTAATGTCTCAGTATAATCGACCTGAGCTTGTTCAACCGTAATATGAATTTGTAACCACTTCACAGAAATAACCTTTATACATTTTTCAAAAAGCTATTGTAACGGAAGTTCAGACACAACGCTGCTATCTTCTTGATGCATACCCAAAATAAAAAGGATGCCGAAGCACCCTGTATAAAGCTCTATAAAGCTCTATAAAGACTTATGAAACCTTAGAGAGAAGAGGTGTTCTGTCTAATGGTGCAAAGCGGTTAAGCAGTAGACCAAAAATGGCAGCAAAAATATACATGAAGATTGAATAAACCGCGGCAGGCATGGCCACAGCAGTGCTGGACATCACGGTCAGGGCAATGGTCATGGCTAATGTGCTGTTGTGAATGCCGATTTCAAAGGCACTGGCCCGTGCCTGAGCGGTATCTATATTCATTAAGCGGGGGACAAAATAGCCGATGGTCAGGCTGAAAATACAGAACAATGCCGTGGCGACACCGACCTGAGTCAGATATTCGGCAATATTGGTGCGTTCACTATAGATGGCCCCGACAATAATCAGAATCAAGAATATGACTGCAAAAATACGCAGCGGTCTATTCAGTTTTTCAGTCAGGCGTGGTGCATGATGTCGAATCAGCATACCAATCGCGACAGGAATAATAATGATGCCAAACACCTGAAGAATTTTGCCAAGCTGGAGCGTGATCTGCTGGCTGTCCTGCATGAAATGCATAATCGAAAAATTAACGATCAACGGTAAAGTTAAGGCTGCAATCACTGAATTAATCGCAGTCAGGGTGATGTTGAGTGCCAGATCACCTTTGAAAAGATAGCTAAACAGATTGGCCGTACTGCCGCCGGGTGAGGCGGCTAACAGCATCAGACCCACGGCAAGAAGTGGGGGTAGGGCCAGAACTTTACACAGGATAAATGCAATACCGACCAATAAGACCAGTTGACAAAATAATGCGACTAAAACAGCTTTAGGATGTTGGGTGACCCGGGCGAAATCTTTGAGGGTAAGTTCGAGACCTAAACCCACCATAATAATTGCGAGCGCAAGCGGCAGTAAAATCGTAATAATGCCAGAATCCATCTGTCATGCTCCTTGTTAAAAATTATTTTAATACTTTTGCTTTTCTTGGGAAAAGCATACAGCTTTATCGCAGACTCAGCCAAATAAATTACAAATCCGATAAACGATTTTTATGGCGATAAGCGATATATTGGCGACTCATCATCACCCCGAAAATAGTCGCAAAACTATACATGACAATGGTGTAAATGCCGGCCGGAATCGCCATGGTGACATTGCCTAAGACCGAAATCGCAATGGTGATCGCAATCGCCGTATTATGAATGCCGATTTCAAAGGTACAGGCCCGTGCCATTTTTTCTGGAATACCCATCAGTAGCGGAATGCAATAACCAATAAACAGGCTGGAAAAACATAAAATCACAGTAGCTAAACCAATACTGGAAAAATATTCAAAGAGATTAAAACGATCTCTAAAAACGGCAAATATCAAGAGTATGCTTAAAAAACTAATTGAAACGAAGCGCATCGATTTGCTGACGGTAATGGATAAATGTGGAAATTTGGCTCGAAGCAGCATCCCGATGATCACGGGGATCAGGGTAATTAAAAACACCTGTATCATTTTTTCAACTGGAAATGTCACAGTCGAGTCGTGACTCATAAAGTATTGTAATGAGAGATTGATAATAAAGGGCAGGGTGAAAATAGAAATGATGGTATTGATGGCAGTCAGGGTGATATTCAGTGCGACATCGCCTTTATACAGATAGCTAAACAGGTTGGCGGTTGGGCCTCCTGGTGAAGCGGCCAGAAGCATTAAACCTACTGCGAGTAAAGGAGCTAAGTCCAGAATCAGGCAAATAAAGAAAGCAATACTGGTCAACAGCACGAGCTGTGTAAATAGGGCAATAAAAATGACTTTAGGATAGCGGCTTAAGCGCAGGAAATCCTTGATTTTTAATTCGAGTCCCAGCCCCATCATCATGATTGCCAATGTAATAGGCAAAAAAAAGTTAAAAAACCCCGAATCCATGAAAAATCCTTTTTATTATTGATTTTTAGATAGATTTTAAGTGTAGCGGAGCTGAATAAATAAGCAATATAAAACGGGCAAAATGTATTCACTTTGCCCGTCAAAGCTTTTACTTGAAATGTAAGCTATTTAGAGCTATGACAGCTTACATGCCTGGCTGAGTTTGCATTTGCGCATCAGGCGGAGTCTGTTGGTCATTCATTGGTTGCTGCATTTGCGGCTGGCTCATTTGTGGTTGCATTGGCTGACTGTGCATTTGGGATTGTCCCTGAGGGCGTGGCGGCATAAAGCCTAAAGCACATTTACCTTTGACTTCGGTTCCATTAATGGTGGCGGTGGTCGCGCTACTATTGCCACTACAGGTACTCATGAGTTCAGCTTCATCACCTTTGATTGAAGCATTTTTTGATGAAGCGAAAAACTGTGGCTCACAGGTTCCATTCCAGATAATGCCTCGATGGGCAAAACTGACTTGTGCACCTTGGGTTTTGCCTTTACAAACCTGTTGATACTTTTGCGCATTATAAGTGGTTTCGACCTTATCATTTGCTGAGGCTGCAAATGGCGCAAAACATAAACCACACAGAACAGTTGAGAGAAAAATATTCTTATTCATCAGTTATACCTTTGTTTGTAATGTAAGCAGTATATAGCTTAAAAAATACTCAAAATTAAACAGTGTAAATCGAGTAATTTTCTGAACTTATATGTTTAATTTATATAGTCCCTCTGCAAAGTTAAATTACAGTGCTTGATTCTTGTACAAGATGATTCATTTTTTATCTCAGGATAAATTCGACTGAATCTGTCTACTTTAGAATGAAATTTGCTATAATACTCAGCTATCCTTTTTTATCTCTCAATTACCACTATGCATTATCCTAAAGTATACGATGTCATTGTTATCGGTGGCGGTCACGCCGGTACAGAAGCAGCTCTGGCTGCAGCGCGTATGGGTCGACAGACTTTACTCTTAACTCATAACATTGAGACTTTAGGGCAGATGAGCTGTAACCCGGCCATCGGTGGTATTGGTAAATCGCACTTGGTGCGTGAAATTGATGCCTTGGGCGGTGCAATGGCGCTGGCTGCCGACAAAGGCGGTATTCAGTTCCGTATTTTGAACTCGCGTAAAGGTGCAGCAGTTCGTGCAACACGTGCGCAGGCAGACCGTGTCCGTTTTAAAGCGGCAATTCGTGAAACCTTAGAGAATCAGGCGAACTTGGATATTTTCCAGCAAGCGGCTGATGACCTGATTGTTGAAGGCGATACCGTCAAAGGTGTGGTTACCCAAATGGGTATTCGTTTTGATGCCAAAACTGTGGTGTTGACTGCGGGTACATTCCTGGGTGGCGTAATTCACGTTGGTCTGGAAAAATCCAGTGGTGGTCGAGCCGGTGATCCGCCGTCGATTTCATTGGCAGCACGTTTGCGCGAATTGAATTTACCTGTGGGGCGTTTAAAAACCGGTACACCACCGCGTATCGATGCACGTTCGGTCGACTTTTCTGTAATGACACCGCAGCCGGGTGATTTCCCATCTCCAACCATGTCGTTTATGGGCGATGCGTCTATGCATCCGGAACAGGTGAACTGCTATATCACGCATACCAATGAACGTACGCATGAGATTATTCGCGGTGGTCTAGATCGCTCACCGATGTATACTGGTAAAATTGAAGGTGTGGGGCCGCGTTATTGCCCATCAATTGAAGATAAGATTCACCGTTTTGCCGATAAAGACTCGCATCAAGTATTCTTGGAACCGGAAGGTCTGGATACGCATGAGCTTTATCCAAATGGTATTTCAACTTCATTGCCATTTGATGTGCAGTTTGAGTTGGTTCGCTCAATCCGTGGTATGGAAAATGCGCATATTTTGCGTCCGGGCTACGCCATTGAGTACGACTATTTCAACCCGCAAGCGTTGAAATTTACCCTTGAAACCAAAGCGATTAATAACCTGTATTTCGCTGGTCAAATTAATGGAACCACTGGTTATGAAGAAGCAGGTGCACAAGGTTTGCTGGCAGGTTTAAATGCTGCACGTCGTGCCTGGGATCAAGAGCAGTGGACACCAAAACGCGATGAAGCCTATATGGGTGTATTGGTAGATGACCTGATTACGTTAGGCACCAAAGAACCGTACCGTATGTTTACCTCACGTGCTGAATATCGTTTGATGTTACGTGAAGACAATGCCGACCAGCGTTTAACTACGATCGGTCGTGAATTGGGTCTGGTCGATGATGCACGTTGGGCGGTTTACTGCGAAAAAATGGAAGCAGTTGAAAAAGAAACCGGTCGTTTGCAGCATCTTTGGGCGGCGCCAAACAATCCAATGGGCAAGAAATTCGTTGAGATGACTGGCGCAGATTTATCTAAAGAATGTTCAGCGATCGATCTTTTGAAACGTCCAAATATTTCATTTGCACAAATTGCCGAGTTAACCGGTTCTGATGTATCTGCGCAGGTCGGTGATCAGATTGAAATCGCAGTGAAATATGCGGGTTATATCAACCGTCAGCATGAAGATGTGGCACAAATGAAACGTCTTGAGGAAACCCGTATTCCAGGCGACTTCGATTATGATATCGTGTCGGGTCTGTCGCGTGAAATCACGTTGAAACTGAAGGATGTACGTCCTGAAACATTGGCGCAAGCCAGCCGTATTCCGGGTGTGACGCCTGCGGCTGTTCAATTGGTGATGATTACGATTCGTAAGAATGCACAAACGAAAAAATCTGCTTAAGAATACAGTGTGAAAAAGCCCGCGCAATGCGGGCTTTTTATCGGCTGATGTTTTTGTATAAGTCTCGGCTATCATTCAATTATAAATAACTACTATTTAACTAAGTGTCTTATTTATAAAGATAATAAAAATTATTAAGATGTAAAAAGTCTATAAATTTTAGCTTTTAGGTCTAATGGAAAGGGTATTAAGTAGAGTTGATGGACTTAAATCCGACTATTGTCGTGGTATTTCTCTGACCAGATTAGGATAAGAATAGGGGAAATAGGATCGTCAGGCTATCAAACGATTTATAGGTTATTGATGGAGATCAATCATGATAAAGCCTTATAGTGAAAAATTACGAAAAATATTGACGATTTTCTTGTGCTTTTGGGTGGCATTTTTTGAGGGTTTCGATCTTCAGGCTCCTGGAATTGCAGCAAAAGGAATTGCGGCAAGCTTTGCTTTAGATCAGGTTCAGATGGGCTATGTGTTTAGTCTGGGCGTCTTTGGAATGCTCTTTGGTGCATTCTTTGGCGGACGTATCGCGGATTATTTGGGACAAAAGAAAGTCCTGATGTTGTCTGTGGCTATTTTTGGTGTGTTCATGTCGCTGACTGCAATTGCACCGAGCATCGAGGTTTTATATGCTGCGCGTTTCTTGACCGGTTTGGGTCTGGGTGCTGCAATGCCGACCATGATTTCCGTGGTTGGAGATGAAGCAACTGAAGCCAATCGCGGTAAGCTCAATAGCTTGATGTATTGTGGCCTGCCTGTCGGTGCTATTTTTGTCGCCGGTTTGGCTATGCTGCTTCCAGATATTCAATGGCAGACTTTATTTTTAATTGGTGGTTTAACGCCTTTAGCGCTTCTCCCTTTTATGACCTTTATTCTTAAAGATCAGTCTACAGCAGCGGTAGCGCAAAAAAGATCTGGCGAAGCTGTACCGGGCATGGTCGAGGTTTTGTTCAAGCAGCAACAGTATAAAAATACAGTGCCGCTTTGGGTGGGTTTCTTTTTTACCTTGATGATCAACTATATTCTGATTAGCTGGTTGCCTAATCTGCTAATGGAACAAGGCTTGCAAAAACAGCAGGCATTTCTGGTGATGCTGGTGTTTCAGGTGGGTGCGGTGATTGGAACCTTGAGTTTGGGTTATTTGCTAGATCGTTTAAAATTGTGGCAAATGGCAACCCTTATTTACAGCGGCTTATTTGTTGCCTTGGTTTTGTTGTTCACCAGTACTTCGATTCCGCTATTAATTTTAGCCGGGGTGATGGGTGGGATCTTTTCTACAGGTGGTCAATCTATTCTGTATGGCATCTCACCGATTTTTTATTCAGGTGCAGGTAAAGTTACAGGCGTGGGCAGCGCCATTTCTTTAGGCCGTTTAGGTGCCATGACCGGTCCGTTATTAACCGGAAAAATTTTGGCATTAGGTTTGGGAACTACAGGTATCCTTATGGCAAGTTTACCTGCGGTGGTTGTATCAGCGGTAGCGGTCACGGCACTGTCACGTTATAAGGCAGCTCATAAATAAGCCAATTTTGTGCTTTTTTCGCTACTAAAAAGGAATCTACGGATTCCTTTGTTATGGCTCATATTTTAATTGAGTAAAATCGGCAGATAAAATTTGCTAAAATAGATGGATAGCAAACAGACTGATTTTTATATGCCTTACCAACTGATCGAACTCGATATTCAGGCCGCCGATAATATTGCCTGTCCACATTGCCAGCAGAACATTATTGACTGGACTGAAGAACAATATGTACAGCCATGTGAACATACTTTATTTATTGCCATGGATATTGGCTTTGAATATATGACCGATGAATTTGAGCACAGCATGCCGCGTTCGGTAGATGATCTGCATGCCAATGACGATCAGGTGAATATGTTTGATGAAATTACCGCCAGTACTTATTCAGACTATCTGATCTTAAAGTCAGACTTGGGCGCAGCAGGTTATTCGCGTTATATCGGCTTAACTGTTTAACTCATTTCAGTATAAAAAAGCACCCGAAGGTGCTTTTATAGATTAGCTTGGACTTTCGATTTCTTCTTCTACCTCATCATCGGCCGTATCCATACCGAGTTCTTTGAGCTTGCGGGTTAGTGTATTACGGCCCCAGCCCAAAAGTTCAGCTGCATGACGTTTGCGACCACGGGTTTGTTGTAGCGCAGCATTAATCAGGGTGCGTTCAAACATCGGCGTCGCAACATCCAGAAGTTTCATCTCGCCATTTTTGAGTTTTTGCATGGCCCATTGACCCAGCAATTCATCCCAGTGCTGTGGACCCACTTGGTTTAAGTTTGGAATTGGTGAGCCTAAATCTAAATCTTGAATTGGGATTTGTTTCAGCTCAGGTGGTAGGTCTTCTGGATAGACTTCACGACCCGTGATCATCACGGTTAGCCAGCGACAGGTATTTTCAAGCTGGCGTACGTTGCCTTGCCACGGCAGTTTTTGCATATATTCCTGGGTTTCAGGACGCAGAATTTTGGGATTAACGCCGAGTTCTTTACCAGCACGTGCCAGGAAGTGCTGCGCCAGCATCGGAATGTCTTCACTGCGATGTGCCAGTTTTGGAATGTGAATCCGAATCACATTCAGGCGGTGATACAAGTCTTCACGGAAACGGCCGTCATGTACCAGTTTTTCCAGATCCTGATGTGTGGCAGCCACAATCCGCACATCAACCTTGACGGGAATATGACCACCGACACGATAAAACTCGCCATCGGCCAAAACACGCAATAAACGGGTTTGGGTTTCAAAAGGCATGTCGCCAATTTCATCTAGAAACAGCGTGCCGCCGTTGGCCTGTTCAAAACGACCTTGACGCTGGGTATTGGCACCGGTAAATGCACCTTTTTCGTGACCAAAAAGTTCGGTTTCGATCAGGTCTTTGGGAATGGCTGCCATATTCAGGGCAATAAAGGGCTTTGCACTACGCGGTGAATGGCGGTGCAAGGCATGTGCCACCAATTCTTTCCCTGTACCGGACTCACCATTAATGAGTACAGTAATATGCGATTGCGCTAAACGGCCGATGGCGCGAAACACTTCCTGCATGGCGGGAGATTCACCGATAATTTCAGTCGATTGAATCGGCGGGGCAACTTTTGCTGATTCTTGTTGTTGCAGCTTGGTAATATGCAAAATCGCACGATTGACCAGTGCCAGCGCTTCATCAATATCAAAAGGCTTTGGCAGATATTCAAAAGCACCAGTTTGATAACTTGATACAGCAGACTCTAGGTCTGAATGCGCCGTCATAATAATCACAGGCAGGTCAGGATAATTGTGTTTGACCTTACCCAAGAAGGTGAGTCCATCAATCCCCGGCATACGGATATCGGTCAGAATCACATCTGGTGCATCAACACTGAGTTGATCTAGTGCGGATTGTGCTTCTTCAAAGCTGGTCACGTCCAAGCCTTCTTCTTTAAAGGTTTTTTCCAGTACCCAGCGCATGGCACGATCGTCATCAATCACCCATATTTTATTTCGCGACATGATTCGACTCCCAAGGTAAATATAAGCTAAACACGGTTTTTCCAGCCACGGACTGACATTCAATCATGCCGTTATGCTGATGAATAATATTTTGAGCAATACTGAGACCCAGTCCGGTACCTTTGGCGCGACTGGTGACCAGTGGATAAAACACAGATTCGATAATGTCTTCGGGGACCCCAGGGCCATTGTCTTCAATATCAATGCGTACCACAGAGCGATGAATTGCCCCGTTAATGGTAAATAGGCGCTGAATCCGGGTTCTTAAAACCAGTTCAGGCTGGTGATCGACAAAAAACTCTTTGTTCTCGGTCATGGCCTGTACTGCATTGGCGCAAATATTCAAGATCACCTGAATCAGTTGATCACGGTCTGCCAGCACTTCAGGTAAGGACAGGTCATAATCCCGAATAATCTTGATTTTCTTTTTGCTTTGATTGGCGATGAGTGAGCGCACCCGCTCAAGTGGCTCATGTACATTTACCAGCTCATAGCTTGGCAGTTGGCGTGAACCGAGCATGGTGTCGGCCAGATTTCGGAGTCGATCGACTTCACTAATAATAATATCGGTAAATTCTTTGTATTGTGGATCATTCAGACTGCGAGCCAGAAGTTGTGTTGCCCCCCGAATTCCGCCGAGTGGATTCTTGATTTCGTGCGCGACACCACGAATCAGCTGGCGAGCCACTTGATGTTGCTGAATCAGGTTTTCTTCACGCGAAATTTTGAGCATGCGGTCGCGAGGATTGAGCTCGATTAACAACAGTGGGTGATAGGGCTTACCCAGATTTAGCTGAGAAACGGTGTAATCGACATGAATGTCCTTAAAGTTGACAATCAGTGTGGCTTCACGGCGCGTATAAGGTTGGCCTGTAGTTAAAGTGTTGTTCAGCGCTTCTTCAGTATTAAACTCATCGGTCGGATGTTGCAGAAGACCTAGTGCCGGACTTCCACTGGCGCGAAATAAGCTCACATCAAATAAGGCTTCGCAGGCAGAGTTGAGATAATAAATATTAAGATCGCGGTCTACCAATAAGATACACGTGGTCATATTGTCCACTAAAACACGATAGTCGATCGGAATAAGCTGATCCATTCGCGGTTTTTTTCCTGTATTAAAATGGCGCAATGGCATCTTCATAAAGCAATTTAATCAATTTTAAGTTCTGATTTGATGCAAGATGCACGCCAACTTTTATGACTAAAGCTTATTTATTGCGATGAAATGCAGAAATGTGCCACAGCGACACAATTCATCTTAGGTATAGCGGATTAAATTGAGGCTGTAAATCTAAAATGTTCTATTTTGGTGCGCGCGCAAATATGTTGTATATTTTATGGCGTTATTTTAGTGCATGATGCAAAGAGTCAGGTTTTCAACTATTTTTATGATGCGAAAAGACATACAATACGCGCATTCTAGTAGAGCGAAAATTCATGAAGTCCCCCAAAGTCGGTTTTGTATCTTTAGGTTGTCCTAAGGCATTGGTAGATTCTGAACGTATTTTAACCCAGTTAAAGACTGAAGGTTATGACGTCGCTTCGGATTATGACGGTGCTGATTTAGTTGTAGTAAATACCTGTGGTTTCATTGAATCCGCAGTGCAAGAATCGCTAGACGCGATTGGTGAGGCGATGAGCGCGAATGGTCGCGTTATCGTAACAGGCTGTCTAGGTAAAGACGAAGACAAGATTCGCCAGATGCATCCAAATGTCCTGAAAGTGACAGGTGCAGCGGCATATAAAGATGTTATGGATGCGGTTCATCAATACGTGCCTGAACCGCCAAAACACAATCCATTTATTGATTTAGTTCCAGAGCAAGGCATCCGCCTAACGCCTAAACATTATGCCTATTTGAAAATATCGGAAGGCTGCAACCATCGTTGTACTTTCTGTATTATTCCAAGCATGCGTGGTGATTTGGTCTCCCGTCCAGTTGGTTCTGTGCTTGAAGAAGCCGCAGCGCTGAAACGTGCCGGTGTTAAAGAAGTACTCGTTATCTCCCAGGATACTTCTGCTTACGGTCTGGACACCAAATACAAGCTGGATTTCTGGAACGGCCAGCCGGTGAAAACCAAATTCTATGACATGTGTGAAGCACTCGGTCAGTTGGGAATCTGGGTGCGTTTGCACTATGTTTATCCATATCCGCATGTCGATGCCGTGATTGATCTGATGGCTCAAGGCAAAATCCTGCCTTATCTGGATATTCCATTTCAGCATGCGAGTCCAAAAATTCTCAAGCTGATGAAACGTCCTGCGCACAGTGAAAACACACTGGAGCGATTGAATATCTGGCGTGAAAAATGTCCTGATCTGGTTATCCGTTCAACATTTGTGGTGGGCTTCCCGGGTGAAACCGAAGAAGACTTCCAGATGCTGCTCGATTGGCTGAAACAAGCTCAATTGGATCGTGTAGGTTGCTTTACCTATTCACCAGTTGAAGGTGCGACAGCAAACGATTTGCCAGATCACGTTCCTGAAGAAATTAAACAAGAGCGTTATGAGCGTTTCATGCAGGTTCAGCAAGAAATCTCGGCAGCCAAACTCCAAAAACGTATTGGTCAGACCATGACCGTGCTGGTAGATGACCTGGAAGAAGAATTCCCGGTGGCAGTTGCGCGTTCTTATGCAGATGCACCTGAAATTGATGGCAATGTTTTTGTTGAAGATATCGATAAAAGCGTCATTAAGGCAGGGGATTTGCTTGAAGTCGAGATTACCGATGCAGACGAGTACGATCTGTATGCAAAACTCATTTCAGTCAAATCTGCTTAAGATTTTGAATTAAAAAAATTTAAATTGAATACTTTGGAGTTTGATGATGTTGGATTCTAAAAAGCCACGCTTTGGTCGCATCCTGTTAAAGCTTTCTGGTGAAGCACTGGCAGGCAATAAAGACATGGGAATCGATGCACAAGTGCTCGACCAGATGTCGCTTTCTATTGCGCACCTTGTGGGTTTAGGCGTACAAGTAGGTATCGTGGTTGGTGGTGGTAACCTGTACCGCGGTAGCCAGCTGCAAAAAGACGGTCTGGTTGGCCGGGTCACTGGCGACCAGATGGGTATGCTGGCAACCGTGATGAACGGTCTGGCACTACGCGACGCTTTGGTGCGCCGTAATATTAAAACCCGTTTGATGTCTGCACTGCCAATTGGTGCAGTGGTTGAGTCTTACTCGAGCCGTGATGCGATCCGTCACCTGACTCAGGGTGAAGTGTGTGTATTCGTGGCAGGTACAGGTAATCCATTCTTTACCACAGATACCGCAGCATGTTTGCGTGGTATTGAAATCGAATCAGATTTGATTTTGAAAGCCACTAAAGTCGATGGCGTATATAACAAAGATCCAAGCAAATATGACGATGCGGTTAAATATGACACTTTAACCTTTGATCAGGTGCTGGATGAAAAACTGGGTGTCATGGACTTAACTGCGATCTGTTTATGTCGTGACCACAATGTGCCACTACAAGTATTCGATATGAATAAATCTGGCGCATTACTTTCAGTGGTGATGGGCGAAAAAGAAGGGACTCACGTTACCAATTAATGACGTGAGCACCAAAGCACTTTATACTACGCGCTAATTTAGCAATTAACTTTTTTAGAATTAAGTAAGGAAGATCATATGATTAACGATCTTAAAAAAGACAGCGAAGACCGTATGAACAAAACTCTAGAATCTCTAGAGCATGGTTTTGCAAAAGTTCGTACCGGTCGCGCGCATCCATCTATTTTAAATAACGTGATGGTTTCTTACTATGGTTCAGACGTTCCATTGAACCAGGTGGCAAACGTAGGTGTTGAAGATTCACGTACTTTGTTAATCCAGCCTTTCGAACGTTCAATGGTTTCTGCAATTGATAAAGCGATTCGTGAATCTGATTTGGGTCTGAACCCAATTACAGCAGATGCGATTCGTGTACCGATGGCTGCGTTAACTGAAGAAACGCGTCGTGACATGCAAAAAGTTGCGCGTAATGAAGCAGAAAATGCCAAAGTAGCGATCCGTAACATTCGCCGTGATGTATTGGGTGATATCAAAGCTTTGTTGAAAGAAAAAGAAATTTCTGAAGACGAAGAGCGTCGTGCTGCTGACGAAATCCAGAAAATTACGGACAAATTTGTTGCTGAAGTTGATAAGCGCTTGGCTGCGAAAGAAGCTGAATTGATGAAGGTCTAATTCATCGATGACCGTTGCTGAAGAAAATCCCCGTCTTCCGAAACATGTTGCCATCATTATGGATGGCAACAATCGTTTTGCCAAAAAAAATCAGATGCAGAAAGGTGATGGACACCGTGAAGGAAAAACGGTTCTGGATCCGATTGTTGAACACTGTAAAAAAAGAAATATCCAGGCTTTAACTGTATTTGCCTTTTCCAGTGAAAACTGGAATCGTCCACAGTTTGAAGTCGAATTGCTCATGAAGTTGCTGGTTGATACCATTCATGAACAATTACCCCGCATGGAAAAATTCAATATTGCCTTACGCTTTATCGGTGATCGCAGCCGTTTGTCCCCAGAATTACAGGGGCTTATGTTGCATGCCGAACAAAGGACTGCTAATTTCAATAGTATGACACTCACTATTGCAATCAGTTATGGTGGTATGTGGGATATGGCACAAGCTGCACAGCGAATTGCCAGCGATGTTTTAACAAATAAATTAGATCTTGATGCAATTAATACTGATGTATTTGGTCAATATGTCAGCCTTGGTGATTTACCTGCAGTTGATCTGCTGATTCGTACGGGTGGAGATTTCCGTCTGTCGAATTTCCTGTTGTGGCAGGCAGCCTATGCAGAGCTTTATTTCACTGAGACGCTATGGCCAGAATTTACCGTTGAAGAACTTGATGATGCACTTGCCGTATTTGGTGGGCGTGAACGTCGTTTTGGTAAAACATCAGAACAGATTCGTCAGGAAAAACTTGAGAATTAATACATGTTTGAGCGGATTATAACCGCATTGGTGTTGGTAGCAGTTGTACTGAGCTGTATGTTTGCTACCGAATCACATTATCCAATGTTTGTATTGATGGTTCTTGCTGCTGGGGTGGCCGGTTATGAGTGGTTCAAACTCATGCCGCGAAAATTTAAACATGTCATCAAACCCGTTGCATGGGGATATGGGTTGCTGACCGCGGCTCTATCAGCATTGGCATTGTATTTTGCTGAAGTCGCTTTGTTGTTATGGGTGGCTTCTATTATTACCTGGTTACTCAGTATTTACTGGGTCAAGTCTTATCCTGAGTATGACGGCTGGTACAACGCAAGCCTAAATGGCATTGGTGTAGTGCTGATTTCTGCTGCCGTCACTGCAATTTTCTCGGTTTGGCAAAGTTCACCGTGGTGGTTGATGTACCTGTTTTTACTGGTATGGGGCGCAGACAGCGGTGCGTATTTTGTTGGCCGTAAATTCGGTAGGAAAAAACTTGCACCAAATGTCAGCCCAAACAAATCTGTAGAAGGGCTGTATGGTGGTGTGGTCACCTCAATGCTGATTGTGATTGCAGTTGCTTTGCTTTATCTGGAGATGACCTGGCCAGAACTTATTTTATTCCTGATCTTATCGGTGATCACGGTCTTCAGTTCAGTACTGGGAGATCTGTTTGAATCCATGATCAAACGACGTGCCGGTATTAAAGACTCGGGCCGTATTTTACCGGGTCATGGTGGGGTGCTGGATCGTATTGATTCTTTGCTTGCTGCAGCTCCAATCTTTGCGGCAGGTATTGCTGTTCTAAAACTTATTGGTGTAGATTTATAAATGTCACAAGCGGTTTGTATACTGGGTGCTACAGGTTCTATTGGTCAAAGTACTTTAAAAATCTTGCAGCGACATCCTGAAGCGTACTCGGTTTTTGCTGTAACCGCGCAAAGTCGTATTGATGAGCTGGTCAAGATTTGCCAGCAATACCGCCCTAAAGTGGCGGTGGTGCCTGCGGCAAAAGTGAAGGAGTTTTCAAAACTCCTTCAGCAACATGGTCTGGCTGATATTGAAATTCTGCAAGATGAAGCCGGTTTAATTGCTGTGGCTGAACATGCGGATGTCGATATTGTCATGGCTGCCATTGTCGGCGCTGCTGGATTGTTGCCGACACTGGCTGCAGTAAAAGCAGGCAAGCGCGTACTGCTGGCCAATAAAGAAGCTTTGGTGATGTCCGGTGACCTCATGATGCAGGCTGCACGCGATCATGGTGCATTGTTGCTTCCGGTGGATTCCGAACACAATGCGATTTTCCAGTGTTTACCACAGCACTATTTTGAGGCAGAGCGTCATGGCAAGCCCAAGCTGGGTGTCTCGCAAATTTTGTTAACTGCATCTGGTGGGCCGTTTCTCAATCATAGTCTACAACAGCTTGAAGATGTGACGCCTGCACAGGCCTGCAAGCATCCCAACTGGTCAATGGGCCAAAAAATTTCGGTCGATTCAGCGACTTTAATGAATAAAGGTCTGGAATTGATCGAAGCCTGTCATTTGTTTGCAGTTCAAGAACAATTTGTTACAGTCGTGGTGCATCCACAGAGTATTATTCACTCCATGGTTCAATATGTAGATGGTTCAACTTTGGCACAAATGGGTAATCCGGATATGGGCACACCTATTGCACATGCATTGGCATGGCCTGAGCGAATCAGTACGCATGTACCACCCTTAGATCTGTTTATGCACTCGCAGCTTAACTTTCAGGAACCGGATGTGATTCGGTTTCCTGCATTAAAGTTGGCGCGTCAGGCGATGCAGAGCGGCGGGATTGCACCCACGATTTTAAATGCGGCCAATGAAATTGCAGTTGACGCATTTTTACATCAGCAAATTAGGTTTACCCAAATTCCTCAAGTGGTTGAGCATGTCCTGAATCAGATGGATAATCAGCCGGCAAATGATCTGGAGGCTATCTTGCAGGCAGATCAAATGGCACGAGGTTTATCACAGCAGTATGTTGTGAATAAAGGAAGTTAAGACATGAACGCCTTGTTTATTATTGCAGCCGCAATCCTGTTACTCGGCCCCTTAATTGCGATTCATGAGTTTGGTCACTATATTGTGGCGCGTAAACTGGGCGTTAAAGTGTTGGTCTATTCGATTGGTTTTGGACCAACGCTGTTAAAGTGGACCTCAAAAAAATCCGGCATTCAATATCAGCTATCCGCCTTACCTTTAGGCGGTTATGTGAAAATGCTGGATGAACGTGAAGGCAATGTTGCTGAAGAAGACTTGCCCAAAGCATTTAACCGTCAGCATCCCTGGAAACGGATTGCCATTGTGGCAGCGGGACCATTGATCAACCTCATTCTTGCGGTGCTGTTATTCTGGGTGCTGTTTTTACCGGCACAAGAGCAGCTGAATACCCGCGTTGGTAAAGTTTTACCAGATACGCCGGCTGCAACAGTACAAATGCAGCCGGGTGACAAAATTGTTGCTGTGGACGGGACTCCAGTCGAAACCTGGGAAAAACTGAGTTATGCGCTGGTGGATCGTGTGGGTGAAACCGGTGTAGTGTCTATTCAGGCAGAACGTGCCGGGGAAAACAAGCTGTTCCAGTTACCGATTCGGGACTATTTAAAAGACCAGAGTCAATCTCCGTTAGACAGTCTGGGCTTCTTGCCTTATCGACCGGAAATTCCGGCTGTGATTAGCAAGCTGACTGAAGATGGTGCAGCAATTCGCCAAGGCCTGAAGCAAGGTGACAAAATTCTGGCCATTGATGGTGTCCAGATGAAAGACTGGTTTGATGTGGTACAAATTGTACAGGCATCACCAGAAAAGTTATTGAAGATGGATGTATTGCGCGAAAACCAGGTGGTGCAACTTGAAGTGATGCCACAGGGCAAGCGTGACAATATGGGCAATGTCACGGGTATGCTCGGTGTACAAAGTGATCCCGGTAAAATCTCGATTCCTGCAGAATATAAGCAGACCATTCACTACAATCCAGCTGAAGCACTGGTGATGGCATTTGATAAAACTGCGCACTTATCTTCGATGATTCTGAACTCGATTGTCAAAATGGTACGTGGCATGATTGGACTGGATAACTTATCTGGACCGATCACCATTGCCAAAGTCGCAGGACAAAGCGCGGAAATGGGTTGGGAAACTTTTATTTCCTTTATGGCGCTAATGAGTGTAAGTTTAGGAATATTAAATCTACTGCCGATTCCAATGCTTGATGGCGGACATCTGGTTTACTATTTTGTTGAATTAATTCGTGGTAAACCTGTTTCCGAACAAATACAATTGGTTGGACTAAAAATTGGTATGGTACTGCTCGGCAGTATGATGCTTCTGGCATTATTTAATGATTTTATGCGTTTATAACAACGTAGATGGAATAAATTAACAGCGGAAAAGACTGGCATGCAGCACACACATTTATTTATGCCTCTGGCACTCGTTAGTGCAATGGCAGTAGCACAACAAGTATATGCAGCAGATGAATTCATTGTACAAGATATAAAATTTGATGGATTAGTGCGTTTAACTCCTGAGAATGTATATGGCCTCGTGCCAATTAACAGTGGTGATCGGGTCAATGATCCGGTCATTGCCAATGCAATTCGCAGTTTATATGCATCAGGCTTATTTGATGACATCAAAGCTGTTCAGCAAGGCAATACTCTAGTTTTTCAGGTGGTAGAGCGCCCAGTCATTTCGAAAATCGAACTGAAAGGCAATAAGCTGATTCCAAAGGAAGCACTTGAAGATGGCCTGAAAAAAATGGGTCTGGCTGAAGGTGAAGTGCTGAAAAAATCTGCTTTACAGACAGTCGAAACCGAGCTTGAACAGCAATACATGCAGCAAGGTCGCTATGATGCAGATGTTACAGTCACGACGACAGCAAGACCGAATAACCGAGTTGAATTGCTGATTGATTTTATTGAAGGTAAAGCCGCAAAAGTTTTTGATATCAATATCATTGGCAATACTGTTTTCAAAGAATCAGATATTAAACAGGCATTTGCTGTTAAAGAAAGTAGCTGGAACTCGGTGATTTCACGTAATGACCGTTATGCACGTGAAAAAATGGCTGCAAGCCTTGAAGCATTGCGTGCTATGTATCTGAACCAGGGTTATATTAACTTTAATATTACCAATTCCAGTTTGAACTTGAGTGAAGATAAAAAGAATGTCTTTATTGAAGTGTCTGTAGATGAAGGCGAGCAATTTAAATTTGGTCAAACCAAATATTTAGGTGATGCACTTTATCAAACTGAAGAATTGCAAGCCTTACAGCTGTTTAAAGAAGGTGAAACTTATTCGCAAGAAAAAGTAAATGTGGTTAAGCAGCTATTACAGCGTAAATATGGTAATGCTGGTTATTATTATGCAGAAGTGAATATTGTTCCTCAAATTAATAATGAAACCAAACAGGTTGATTTAAATTACTACATTAACCCAGGTCAGCAAGTTACAGTACGACGTATTAATTTTACCGGTAATACCAAAACTGCAGATGAAGTGTTGCGTCGTGAAATGCGCCAGATGGAAGGTGCTTTAGCCAGTAATGAAAAAATTGACTTGTCTAAAGTCCGTCTGGAACGTACCGGTTTCTTTAAAACAGTTGATATTAAGCCTGCACGTATTCCGGGTTCACCGGATCAGGTCGATCTAAATGTCGCAGTAGAAGAACAGCATTCAGGTACCAGTACCTTGGCGGTGGGTTTCTCGCAAAGTGGCGGTGTGACCTTCCAGGCAGGTTTAAGTCAAACCAACTTCCTGGGCACTGGTAATAGTGTATCGATCGACTTGTCGCGTTCTGAAACCCAAGATTATTATAACCTGAGTGTGATGGACCCGTACTTTACCATTGATGGTGTACGTCGCGGTTATAACATGTACTACCGCAAGACCAAGCTAGACGATGACTATAACGTCAACAACTATGTGACGGACAGTTTTGGTGGTGGAATTAACTTTGGTTATCCAATTGATGAAAACCAGAGTGTTAGTGCTGGTTTAAATATCGATCAAACTAAAGTGACAACAGGTCAGTTTGTATCTACGTATGTTCGTGATTATCTAGAAGCGAATGGAGGGAAGAGTATTGATACCAATACATTCCAAACATGTTCAATTGCTAATCCGGGTAATGACCCTGCATGGACATGTCCAGAGGGTAGTGTAGTCACCAATAGTTATGAAAGTGAATTTGAAGGTAAATTCTTAACATATAACTTAAATTTAGGCTGGTCGTATAATACCTTAAACCGTCCGATGTTCCCGACTAATGGTATGTCACATCGTATTAATGCAGAAGTTGCATTACCGGGTAGTGAAGTGGAATATCAAAAAGTGACTTATGATGCTCAGGCCTTCTTCCCGTTAGGTAAAGACTTTGTGCTGCGCGGTTATGGTAAGTTGGGCTATGGTAATGACCTGCCATTCTATAAGAATTTTTATGCCGGTGGTTTTGGTTCGGTGCGTGGCTATGAAAATAGTACCTTAGGTCCAAAATATGATGGTGTATATTTTAGTGAAAGAGGTGAGCCGGATCCTTCACCTGAAGAAGTAGGTGGTAATGCATTGGTTCAGTTTGGTACTGAGCTAGTACTGCCAGTGCCATTTAAAGGCGATTGGGCGCGTCAGGTTCGTCCGGTTATCTTTGCAGAAGGTGCGCAGGTTTTTGATACCAACTGTGATGTGCCTGCTCCAGACAGTAATCTTATTGTAGGTGGTACTACTTATAATGCTCGCCAATACTGTAAAGATAACTTCGGTTTCGATGCAGGCAATATGCGTTATAGCGTTGGTGCCGGTTTCACCTGGATTACCATGATTGGCCCATTGTCACTGAGCTATGCTTATCCGTTGAATAAGAAAGACGGTGATGAAACTAAAAATATCCAGTTCGAAATCGGCCGTACTTTCTAAGATTATTAGCTAATCCTGAATATAGATTTTGCTCATGAAGTTGCGAGGCTTTATGAGCAAATTTTTTTGAATGAGTAAGAATATGAAAAAAATGATCATGGCGATGAGCCTGGCTTTGGCAAGTGTTGCACCGTTAACTCAAGCAGCTGGTATTGGTGTGATTGACTTGGAGCGTGTTGTTGAAGGCAGTACTTATCTGAAACAGCAAAACACGGCATTTCAGCAAAAAATTCAGCCACAAACCAGCAAGATTGAACAACTCAGTAAAGAACTGGAAGCTTTGCAGCAGCGTGCTCAGTCTAATACCAAACTGAGCGATGCTGAAAAGCAGAAGATGTCTACGCAATATCAGGCTAAATTTCAGGAATTGAATCAGTTGCAACAATCTGTGCAGAGTAATGTTCAAAGTTCGATTCAGCAGATTCGGACGGTATTTGATGCACGTGTAAAGCAAATTGCTGAACAATTGCGTAAAGAAAATAACCTGGATGTGGTTTTAAATAAAAATTCAGCACTTGCTTATGACGCTAAATATGATTTAACTGATAAAATGATTCAAAAGGTTAATGCAATTAAGTAATCAATGAATCATCAACAGCTTCAGTTAGCTGACCTTGCTCGCCTGGTTCAAGGCGAGTGCGTAGGTCAGGCAGATTTGCGTTTGAGCGCTTTGGCCAGTCTTGAGCATGCGACATCGCAAGATTTGGCATTCGTCAATGCAGACAAATATGTAGAGCAAGCCAATCAAAGTCAGGCAGCTGCTTTAATTGTCACGGCTGAACTGAAACAACAAATAACGTCACATAAAAACTTTATTGTTGTTGCAAATCCTTATCTGGCTTTTGCGATCCTGACCCATGTATTTGAGAAAAAAAATACCCAGCGTGGTATCGAAAGTACTGCTCAAATTCATCCTTCAGCGATCATCGCCGATGATGCGTATATTGGACACTATGTGGTGATTGGCGAGCATTGTGTTGTGGGCGCCAATACCGTTATTCAGCCTCATGTACATGTCGATAATGATGTGGAAATCGGTCAGGACTGTTTTATTGATGCGCATGTGACGCTGACGGGTGGCGCCAAAATTGGCAATCGCGTTCGTATTCATGCCAATACCGTGATTGGCAGCGAAGGTTTTGGTTTTGCACCTTATCAAGGTAAATGGCATCGTATTGCCCAGCTTGGTTCTGTGCGTATTGCTGATGATGTGCGTATCGGGTCAAACTGTAGTATAGACCGCGGTGCATTGGATGATACGATTTTGCAACAGGGTGTGATTATTGATAATCTTGTGCAAATCGCGCATAACGTCAAGATTGGTGCCAATACCGCACTCGCAGCAAAATGCGGAATCGCCGGAAGCACTACAATTGGCAAAAACTGTGTATTTGCAGGTGCGGTGGGGGTAGTAGGCCACATTAATATCGCAGATAATGTCACAATTACTGGCATGTCAATGGTGACAAAAAATATTTCTGAGGCGGGCAGTTATTCTTCTGGCACACCTATGTTGGAAAGTTTGCACTGGAAACGTGCTGCTGTGCGTTTTAAACAATTAGCAGATGTGCCATTGACCCAGGTGATGAAACGACTAGATCATATGCAATCTCAAATTGAGTCCATTGAATCAACATTTAAGTTGCGTAAATAATTATGATGACAGAGTCGAATTTGCCTACATTCACGAAACCTGAATTGCCAATGAATATTCAAAAGATTCGTGAATATTTGCCCCATCGTTATCCATTTTTATTGGTTGATCGCGTGGTCGAGATTACCGAAAATGGCATTGTTGGTTATAAAAACGTCTCAATTAATGAAGAGTTTTTGCAAGGCCATTTTCCGAATTATCCAATTATGCCGGGTGTGCTGATTGTTGAAGCACTGGCACAAATCTCGGGAATCTTGGGTTTTGTGATGAACAATGAAACACCAAGTGCGGGTTCATTGTTCCTTTTTGCCGGTGCGGAGAAGGTTAGGTTTAAAAAACAGGTGGTTGCAGGCGATCAATTGGTATTAAAAGCTGAATTGGTGATGCAAAAGCGCGGCATTTACAAATATAATTGTATTGCCACTGTAGATGGCGTCGTCGCAACAACCGCGGAAATTATGGTTTCGCATCAAAAAGTCGAGCAGGCATGAGCAATAATCCCCTTATTCATCCAACTGCCATTATTGACGCATCAGCAGTCATCGCTGCTGATGTAGAAATTGGTCCATACTGTATCATTGGGCCAAACGTCACTATTGGTGCGGGTAGCAAACTTCATTCACATGTAGTGGTGGGTGGCTATACGCGTATAGGTGAATATAATGAAATTTTCCAGTTCGCCAGTGTGGGCGAGGTTTGTCAGGATCTTAAGTATGCCGGTGAAGAAACCTGGCTTGAGATTGGCGATCACAACAAGATCCGTGAGCATTGTAGTTTGCATCGTGGTACCGTTCAGGATCAGGGTTTAACCAAGATTGGCAGTCATAATCTTCTAATGGTCAACACCCATATTGCCCATGACTGCATGGTCGGTGATCACAATATCTTTGCCAATAATGTCGGTGTGGCTGGACATGTTCATGTCGGGGATTATGTGGTCATTGGTGGAAACTCAGGGATTCATCAATTCTGCAAGATTGACTCTTATAGCATGATTGGCGGAGCATCACTGATTTTGAAAGATGTGCCGGCCTATGTGATGGTGTCAGGTAATCCTGCGCACGCTTTTGCTATGAATATTGAGGGAATGCGTCGTAAGGGCTGGTCTAAGGCCATAATTGACGGTTTGCGTACTGCCTTTAAACTGATTTATAAATCAGGTTTAACCACGCAGGAAGCAATCGAGCAGATTCGTAAAGATATCTTGCCGGAAGTTGCCGAAGCACAACGTTTGATTGATTCTCTTGAACAATCCAAGCGTGGCATTGTGCGCTAAAATATTTCAAGTAAAAAAAGACACCTTTAAGGTGTCTTTTTTATTGCTGAATTAAGGGTTATATAGAAGATTATTACTTAAAAAATTTAGCTTCTTCAGATTGCGGGTAATTACTGAGTAATTTGTTCTTGTACTGGGTGGCAATGGCCGGTTTTTGCTCGACGTCCTTGCTAATGTTATGCAGTTGATAAAGCGCACGCGAAGCACGGGTCGACTTTGGATAGCGGTCTGCCACAATGGTGTAATTGCGTTTTGCTTCTTCAAAATTTGGCGGATCGATGGCCAGATTGAATTCTGCTAACCAGAAATAGGCATTGCTGATATACACACTATTCGGATTGTTTTTAATAAAGTTCTGCATGGGTGCAATGGCTTTGGCTGCACCGCCATTTTTATAGGCATCTAAGGCTACTGTATAGGCTGCTTTGTCCAGCTCGGTGGGCTGTTGTCCGCTGCTCGCTGTATTGATCTCATTCGCATTTAAACTGGGAGAACTATCCTGTGGGTTGTCCTCCGTTGGGTTTTCTTCAGCCGGTTCAATTTTTTGCTGTAACAGTTCCAGGCGCTGATCGAGATCGGCATAGCGATTGGTCAGTTCGCTTTTCAGTTGGGCAATTTCATTTTCCTGTTCTTCCATTTTGCCGCGCAAGATTCGCAGATCATTTTCCAGTTGCTGGTTTTTTTGCATAATCTGCCAGCTGGTATTGGTTTGCACAGGTGTCGATACGCCGGCAGAACTCGCAGACTGGGTATTCATTGACGCTTGATTGGCAGTCTGGCTCAAGCCCCGCGATTCGATTGGAATATTGGCAAATAGCGGTGTGGTAAAGAGTGCTGTCACTGCACACAATACGGTCTTTTTAAACATCATAAAATTTCCATAATTCTTTGTGAGATACGTATCCGCTGCTCATCTTTTAAAGAAGATCATTCATATACATTGCACACATTAAAAACGGCATTTTTAGAAATTGCAACAAGGTTTTACAAAGATCATGCGAATCTGGGTGTTGATGGATTGATTGTGAAGATCGCCTGAAAATCAGCAGAAATATCAATATTGTTTTTAAAATAATCAAACGGATAGCTTGATGGATTATTTTAAGGAACAAAGCTTGCAACTTGATTAAAAATCTCTATACTCTGTTTTTGTAATGGTAGCCCTGCTGGTTACTTCGCAATTGTACTCTATGAACCCCGCCAGGACCGGAAGGTAGCAACGGTAATAGAACTATGATGTGCCGGAGCTTTGCTGGTAGGGTTGCCACCATATTTTTCAATAATAAAAACATTTTATCCCAGCCTATTAATCTCAAAGCTCACTTCTAATATCAGCTAATTTTTAATATTTTATTATCCCGATAATTCGTTCTGCTAGCGAACTGATTTTCTCATTTTAAGATCAATCTGCAAACACTTTTGTAGTGGGTCTATTAATGAATCTGAATACAAATTAATCTTCCACTTTACGGTTAATCGCCTTAATAATCGTATCCATTTCAAAACCACGGTACATCAGAAAACGGATCTGTTTGGCCTTGAGCTTCGGATCTTTAGTAACTTCCGCCCCATATTTTTTGACTTTCAGCGCATAGGCTTGCTGCACCCAGTCAGTTTCTTTCAGTTCTTCTGCGATTAAAGCCGTATCAACTTTCTTGTTTTTTAATTTCATTTTAATCTGATTGGGGCCTTTGCCTTTACGCTTTTGGCTCGACAGCATGGTTTCTGCGACACGCTGATCACTCTGGTAATTCTCTCGTGATAATTCTTCAACTAATTCCAGTACTTCATCGCGATCCTCTGCATATAGGCATAGCTTCTCGATCAGTTCGGCTTTGGCATATTCTTTGCGGGTCAGTACGGCAAAAGCATACGAACGCAAACGTGAGCCAGTTAAGCCCGGTTTTTTCTTTTCATCATCAGGGGTATCAAACAGGCGCTCTTCTGAGTCGAAAGTGGGTTTTTGTTTCGATATGTTTTGCTGGGTCGCTTGATCATCAGCATCGCCAAATTGCTGTTTTAAAGTTTCATAATCGAGCAGTTTGCTGAATTTTGCCTCTGACATCTTTCTCTCGCATTTTATCATCTACCCATAATAACAAAACGCCCCGTAGGGCGCTGTGTCGTGATGTTTAAAGACTAGGCAGATAATAGATTAGGCATCTAAAAGATCTGCTTCTTCTTTATTATCTTCTTCAGTGATCACGGCTTTGGTCAGCAGTTGCTCGCGAATCAGCTTTTCAATGGTTTGTGCCATTTCTTTATGCTCTTCCAGATAACGGATGGTATTGTTCTTACCTTGGCCAATTTTGTCGCCTTGATAAGAATACCACGCACCGGCTTTCTGCACGATTTCTTGCTGTACAGCAAGATCGATCAATTCACCCAGATGGTTCACGCCTTTGCCGTACAGAATCTGGAACAGGGCTTCTCTAAATGGAGGTGCCATTTTGTTTTTCACGACTTTGACTTTGGTTTCAGAACCAACGATCTCGTCACCTTCTTTCACCTGACCAATACGACGGATGTCTAGACGTACAGATGCATAGAACTTCAATGCGTTACCGCCAGTCGTGGTTTCCGGGCTACCGAACATGACACCAATCTTCATACGAATCTGGTTAATGAAGATCACCATACAGTTGGAACGCTTGGCATTACCGGTGATTTTACGCAGTGCCTGGCTCATCAAACGGGCTTGCAGACCCATATGCGAGTCACCCATTTCGCCTTCAATTTCCGCACGTGGCGTTAGAGCAGCTACAGAATCGACCACGATCATGTCAATTGCACCAGAGCGTACCAGCATATCTGCGATTTCAAGTGCCTGTTCACCGTGATCGGGCTGCGATACCAACAGGTTATCAATATCTACGCCAAGTTTACGCGCATATTGCGGATCAAGTGCATGTTCGGCATCGATAAATGCGCACGTACCACCGGCTTTTTGACATTCTGCAATTGCTTGCAGGGTCATCGTGGTTTTACCTGATGATTCAGGACCATAAATCTCGACGATACGGCCCTTCGGCAGGCCACCAATACCGAGTGCGATATCCAGAGTTAAAGAACCTGTAGATACAGCTTCAACAGCCTGAACGGTATTGTCACCAAGACGCATGACTGTATTTTTACCAAACTGTTTTTCAATCTGGCTTAAGGCAGCGTTAAGCGCCTTGTTTTTATTCTCATCCATCTTACAACCTCAATACGATGTCACTCAGTTAGTACTCAAGTGGATGTCTTAAATTAGAGCTTTGTTCCACAGGCGTATAGTGACAGAATTTTCCCTAGTGTTCTATCAATGTCAGCGCATGTACGACACATTCTGACGCTTGAATTTAATCGTCATTATACGACCATGACTGATCAAAACTCTGACTATTTTCATTTTTAAATTTACTGATATCCCGGCGATCTTTCTTGCTTGGACGATGATCGGGACGAGCTAGATTATGCAACTTTCTTTGTGAGGTAATCAATTCCCGTCGAGCAATACTGACTTCGGTTTCTTCATACAGTTTTTGTGCCACAGGTGCGGGCCCACGAACATCGGAAAGTTCTTTCACCAGGACGGTTTTCTTGTCGATGCCTTGCTGAATCGTCAGTTCCATGCCAACACGAACTTCGCGTGATACTTTGACACGTTCACCATTGTGGTGGACTTTACCACCTTCAATTGCATGTTTGGCAATGGAACGGGTCTTGAAAAACCGTGCTGCCCAAAGCCATTTGTCTATACGCATGCCTACCGCATCTTCGGGTAAAGACGATTTACGCATATTTTTTCTCTACCTCAGCCTGGTTTAAATGAGTGATTAAATCTGTTAATTGGTGCAGCATCGGGTAATTACAAGTCTGACGTGCTACTTTGGCTGAAGAGGGCTGCTGGATGCTGAACAGGTTCTGAATACCATAGGCTTGGGCCCCATTCAGGACTTTTTCAGTATCATCAATAAAATAAGCATTTTCCGGATCAAATGGATGCATGGCATTCAAGCCTTGCCAGAATTCAACAAATTCTTTGGCATGCCCAATCGTTTCTGAACTGACAATCACATCAAAATAATGGCTTAAATTTAAGTGATCCAGTTTAAAGGCCAGTCCGGCACAATCGGCATTGGTAGCCAGCCAGATCGGGTAGCCATTCGTTTTAAGATAATCCAGTAATTCGAGACAATACGGGCGTAAGGCGACTTTGTCTTTATGTTCAATCTGCATCGCCAGAACATCAACTTCGACTTTAGCCGTCCAGAAGCGTGAGGAGTACCAGTTTAGGGTATGATTATGTTCCTGATAGAATGCGGAGAGGGTCGCCTGACTGTGTTCCATGCTACAGCCATGTGTGGCAGCATAACGCACAGGCAGCAACTCATTCCAGATGAAATCATCGTAGGCAAGATCAAGTAAAGTTCCATCCATATCGAAAATTATAGTCGGCCTTTCCATTCAACATTCTCCAAAGTTTTTCAAAGTTCAACAAAGCATATAGAAAAGCTTTAGATTCAATAGAATTATTCAACTTTCGCGTTTATTAACGGCAATCAAATAAATTCAAAGTTCAACAAAGTCATTTACCTTTCAAGAAAAAATATGTACATATGTGTGTACATAATTTTGCTCTGCCTGAATATGTACAGAGTATAGAACATTTGGACTGGAAAATTTAAATGGCTTTAAGTGACAGTTGGCTAAAATCCAACAATGGAAAACCGCGTGAAAAAGTTGAGGTGGTGACGGATCGGGATGGCCTGTCAGTTCGAATTACACCTAAAGGCAAGATTGTCTTTCAATATCGCTATCGTTTTGGCGGTAAGGCGAAAAGACTGGACTTAGGCACTTATCCCTTACTCAGTTTAAAAGATGCCCGGATACAGGTACATAAATATAAAGCTGAACTCGACCAGGGCAAGGATCCAATGCAGCTTAAACTGAAAGGGGAAAGCGACTATCTGAAACAGCTCACCGTTAAAGACATTTGTGATCTCTGGTTCAATACAGTTGCCATTCATAAAGTCTCTTACAAGGATGATTATCGAGCCTTTGAATTGCATGTTTACCCGCGTATAGGTAGACGGATCTGTGATGACGTATCTTTGCAAGAGTGGTCGCAATTGCTTTTTGATATTGCTGCAGATGCTAAAACCGTATCGATTAAAGTACTGGGCAATTTAAGAATGATCATGCGTTGGGGATGCATTCACGGAAAATTACAGCATCAGCCTATTCAGCACTTGAGAGCAGCAGATCTAAACGTAAAGAAAGTGAAACGCTCACGCTATCTTTCAGAACAGGAAATATTCTGGGTGGTACATGCTTCACTGCGATCCAATGCCATCTCACCAAAAAACAAAGCCATTATTATCATGCTGCTGTTCTTCGGTTGTCGTGTATCAGAATTAAGACTGGCCAAGAAGTCTGACTTTGATTTTCAGGAAATGATCTGGCACGTACCACCAGAGAATCACAAGATGGGGGATCGTACCCATAAGCCTATTATTCGGCCCATCATTCCACAAATTGTGCCATTCATTAAGTATGTTTTTTCACTCTCACCTGATAGCTGTGAATACGCTTTCCCGAACTTGAAGGGTAAAGCCTATACCATGTTGGCCAAAAGTTTTCAGACCACCATACCTGTATATGTGAATGAAAATGTGCGTAAGCGTTTTGGGGTGGAGATCCAGCACTGGACCACACATGATTTACGCAGAACGATGAGAACGCATATATCAGAACTGGCACCACCGCATATCTGTGAAATTATGCTTGGCCATGGTTTGCCTGCAGTATGGGGAACTTATGATTTACACGAATATTTAGATGATCAGGCGCAGGCATATGAAAAGTGGTTCTTCAAGCTCTGCGCCATATTGGACAATTACGAGCGCTTTGATATCAAAGGCTGTATTTCAAGTGATTCAAGCAATCCGTTGTCTCTTTCCCAGGCATCCACGGCTTTGATCCCGTAACGGCTGCTTGAGCGCCCATGTGCTTTGATCACTGGTTCAGGAAAATCCTTTTTATTGCGCCAGTTGATCAAAGTGCCTTTTGTTACCCCATAACGCTTCAGTAACTCAGGCGTTGAGATATATAAAACCATCAAGACACCTCCTTTGAAACCTTCAAATATTCCGCTTTAGCAGCTGCCCAATTCGCTGCATCGCATGGGCTTAAACCTTGTTCTTTGCACCAGTTGGTACACCAGAGGAATTGAGCATCATCAAAGTTCATTGGCTTTCTCAGCTTTTCTTTGTTTGCATTACTTTCAGATTTTCAGTGGCTTCATTCACCATGTCGTGAAGCATCTTGGCCATATCATCTAAGTGATGATCTGCAGCCTGATTAAGCAAACCTGCAATTCCATTACCGGCAACAAGAAAAGCAAAATCTAAGGCTTGAGCTGGATTATCCTTCTGCATACGATCATGAATCTGGCCAATAAAAACTTTGAAGATCTGATCAACCACTTGCTCTGTTGTGCCTTGAAGTATGTTTGTCACATTGATTTGTTGATCTTTCATCACGCCACAACCTCTTCGGATAAATGAACGCCTACCAAACGACCACCATCAACGCAGAATTTCACAGTATTTAAGTCAAACAGGTTGGCCAATAATTCAATGAGTTGATCTTCCTGCAGTGTTAGTTCACTTTTACGGGTTACAACAGTTTTGATTTGTGCTTTTAAGCTGCTGATTGCATTTACAGGCTCCTCCGTTGGCTTATCACAGAATACTTCCCATACTTCTTTTGCTGGTTCTCTCGGAGCCGCTGGCACTTCAACAGGTTCAATCACATCAATCTCCTTTTCTACATGCTTTGCTAATAAATATTTAAAGCTGCCTAATTTTCCAATCCGTTTCACAGATCCATTTTGGGTGAGCCTATAGATCGAATTAGTGAACTGCTTGTCACTTATTTCTGCAGTAGTCATGAGTTCGGCCTTACTCAACCCACTAGGGAAGTCTTCTAAATAGTGAAGAATCGCTTTTTCTGCACTAATCTTTACTTCATTAGTCGCCAATTCAGACTTTGGCTTTACAACTGGCTTTGGCTGAGCCACAACCTCATCTGCTACTTGGTTAGCATTCACCAAGAAATAAACACCTTGTTCCTCATCCACCTCAATAAGACCCAAAGCAGCTCTTACTGTCTTTACGCTTAAGCGGCATACGCTCATTAACTGGTTAATAGACAGGCCAAGCGGATCATTTTGAAGAGCCTTAAAAACTTTATCTTTAGCTTTGTTTAAAGCTTCACGATCATGATGTCTTTTTAAATCTGCTGCTGAATTCATTTTTATCTCCATTGCTTTCTAAACCACACCCGAAGGCGTGGCCATATCCGTATTATTTACTTGGGAACATATCCATCTGATCTTCGATCAATTTCTTTTTTTGCTGGTAGGCTTGCAGTAATTCCTGTTGATGCTCATTGGTCAAGTTCGGCTTCGCTGCATTCATTTGCTGGGCGACTTGTCGAAGATCTTCACCGTTCTTGGCATCAGAAATCAGTAGGATAAGACCGCTTTTAACTGACCCACTTTTGAGAGCATCTACAGCTGGCGCTTGTGATGCCTCAAACTTGGCGCGTACTTCTTCAATGTTGCCTACTAAATACTGAGCATCACCCTGATTTAAAGCACCGTCATTTTCGATCTGTTCTTCGATATCCAGTACATCGGCCAAGGATCTTGCTGTATTCAGAGCCTTGGCATAAGCACGTCTAAGCTCACCAGAGGCAGGTTGTTTCTTTTGCTGTACCAGTGCTTCAGCTTCTTGCTGTAAGCGCTTTAATTCATTTACGCTTAGTTCGCCTTCGGCCGCCTCATTTGATGTTTGATTTTGGACATTTTCAACTGGTGCTTCTTCCACAGCCTTAGGTTGACGTGAGCGTTTTGGCTTTTCTTCTGCAGGTGCATCGGTAACAACTTCTTTCACAACATTCTGTTTAATACTGTCCAGCGTTTGCGGTGCTTCTTGTGGTGCTGGTTCAGGCGTAATATCAATGATTGATTCCATTTCTTCTTCCTGAGTGCGTAAGCCCATTAGAAGATCTGGCGCATAGATACGACCGAAGAATGAAGCAGCACGATAGCGAAGCATCTGTTCAGGCATTGATTGCCATTTACTACCGTTCTTTTGATACCAGCCTTCTTTTACAGCCATTTCCATGGTGATAGGAGTCGATTCCAGACGCTCACCAGTCGCTTTTTCTACAACCCAAGCCACACACTTATAATTCTTAACGCGAGCAGTTTGATTTGATTCTACTGGCTCTTTTTTCTTGGTAGCTTGGTTATAAACCCATTCAGTCACAGCATATGGGATTTCCACTTCTTCCTCACCGCCAGTAATATCAAAGCGTAAAGGGCTATAACGACCACTACTATTGATTGCAGCAATAATGAATTGGCTTGACCAACTCGGACGACCGTCCACCAGGTAAAGGTTTTGCATGATCATCATTGGATCTGCACCTAAGCGCTGAGCCATATTCAAGGCAATAATACAGTTAGATACGCCGTTTGGATTTGCTTCAGGACGGTATATCCATTTTTTAGCCTGGGCATCATAGCGATCCTTAACCATAAGAGTGTTGCGGAAAGCTTCAGGAATGATCGTACTATTGGCCAAACTTTCAGCCATGTGGTGCATCGCCTGAAAGCCACGATAAGTATTAAAGTTTGCTTCAACATTTTCAGGTTTACGTTGAGCGCGAAGTTGTTCAGTTGTCATTACTTGAGAAGTCATTTTGATATTCCTTATTTTTAAAAAATTAATTACTTACGAAATTTGCAGGTAGCGTATGCAGGGCAGAACTTTTCATTGCAGAGCATTGATTTAGAGTTGCCGTAAAACGTGCCGTGTTTAATGATTTTGGCCGCGTGGTGCAGTAGTCCTGGATCTTCTTCAGTACCCAGCAGTACTTCTGCAGGTGATTCAATTTCACCAATACCCACGTGTTGACCTTTATCTGTTTTGCCAGTCGTCAAGCCATAAATACGGGCAGGGGCTGTTACCGGTTCCTGTAGAGCATGTGCAGCAAGTACGGTATAAATTCCCATCTGTGGAGCATGGCCAACGGTTTTTACTACGCCGTCATTAGTTACAGCAGCCTTGCCGGTTTTGATATCAGAGATACCTAATTCACCTTCATCGTTTTCATAAATGCGGTCGATGGTGCCAGTAAGCTCAATGCCTAGATCTGCAAGAATCAAAGATTCACAACGTACTTCCACACCAATGAAGTTCTGAGTAGGTGCAATGTGGGTGATGTACTTGTGCATTAATGACTGGCCAATGGACTCAGCAGAGTTTTGATCCAGATCAGACCAGTCCACTTCTTCATTCGGTTGCCAGATCTGGTGATGCAAAATTTCTTCGCATTCTTCCAGGCTAACTTCCTCACCGATTAAGTTCAGGTGATCCCATTGGGTTACAGCTTCATGAATTGCGGTACCCAAGCGAGTGCGTGCACCAGCTGGATTGCGTTTATTCAAAAGATTCTTGGCTTCCCAACGTGCAGGGCAATCGAACAGATCGCCTAACGATGAAGCGCGGATCGGGATAATCCGGGTAGGATTGACATAGGCATTCACTTCGCACCCCCAACAGCTTGAGCAATGGCTTCTGCCTGGTATGCAGATTCTTTATCTGCTGCATAACCAGCCATTAAGGCAAGACCCATAAAGATTGAGAAAAGGAGCATCCAAGCCGCTACATTTGAAGCGACTTCTTTCGCTACTGATTTCGGTTCTGGGTGTTGGTACAAGCGCTCAGAGGTCATGCTCGATTGACCGAACTCTGGCAGGTTGCTTTGAATAGGATTTTGTTTCATACTTATCTCGCTTTAATGCAAGCCCGCTAGATTTCCAGTCCCTGCGGGCTTTTTATTGCCTGTGATTTAATTAAACCTTAGATTTAATTTCATTGCAATAGGTTGTTAAACCAGAGATTGAATTATTTTTATATTTAGGATTTAATAGACAAAAGAAAACCCATCACAGGGATGGGTTGTTTGGAGTTTTAAAAATGTTATCTAATCAAAATATTGAGGATTTGATTAAGATTTTATCTAAAGAAAACGAAAAAGGTAACGATGGTGCAGTTGCAAGTTTAATTGTTTTCCTAAACAAAAATAATATTAATCTCTGTTTTTGTATGGATGGCATTAGTTGGGTCAGGTGTCATCCCCAATAAATCCACCTTTACTATCCTTATATCTAACTCTCATGTTCTCTTTGTCGCATCCAGTCATTTTGTGGCAATGAGGGCACTGAGCTAAGTTATTTGATAGTGTTGCGGTTATAAAGGCTAGGTCACCGCCAATGAAGATTGGCGAATTAAACCACTCCTTACAATGTTGGCAGCGAATTTCAATTGACTCTACTTGTTGTTGCATGATTCTCTCCACCCGATCCAGGAGCCGCTCGGGTATGCGGCTTTATTTTCTTGAATTATCCATGCGATTGCATCTTTTCCCGCGCAACAGCTTCCATTAAAAAGTTTTTCTTAATAGACCACATTTGTTTTTTTGAATGAAAGGATGGATTTAGCTCGGAAATTACATAAAAAAGCCATTGTTTCCTTTCATCATTCTCCATGTAGCTAGTTACATATTCGCTTTTTTCAAATGGTACAACACCAAGTAAATCTCCCTTTTTTATTAAATGATCTCCTGTGTAATGTGTTGCTGTGTGGGCATAAAATGGCGGATCACCAGCTACCTTTATCATAATTGGCTCAGATGGCCTTTTCATATCTTGCATAGATATGGCAAGCACAGGCTTATCTTGAACTATATCCGTATCCATGAAATTACATACCATTTCAAATGCTGCATCATTGTCTTTAAAATGCATAACCTCCATTTTATTTTTCTTTTTTTTCTTAACGTTAAAATAAATTTTTAATATCCAAGCCAAAGAAATGATAAAAATAAAACCCAAAATAGCTAATATGTATATTAATATTTCCATAAGTAGAATAATCTTCAGTTCCTGAATTAAAGTAATAAATAAAAAAGTAGATCACTTATTACCGTCTAATTTTTCTTGTTTCGGCCTTCCACCAATATTGACCAATAATATGAATACCTTCAGCCTCTATTCTAGCTGGTGAATAATATTCATCAGGGTATTGAATTTTATCCTCATTACGTGAGACTGCTTTAAACCCACCAACCCCCTGATCATTCCAATTGAATAAATACTTAACCTTAGTATCTTCACCTACCTGAAAAGCATATATTTCACCGTCGTAAACTTTGGTTGCTGACATATCAACCGAAATTGGCTGTCCATCAGAGAATACTGGCCGCATACTTTCGCCACGAACCCGAATAACCTTTGTGGTGCCTATATTTACATTGCATTCCGCAATTAAATACATAGGAAATAACATTTTTTTAGTACTGGGCTGTTGTATATTCAAATACCCACCACCCGCACTTACAAACACTTCATCATAATAATCAATTGCCACATATCCATCAGGAATAGGATCCCCATCTTCGTAAGTAATAACTTCTATATCTGTTATTTCTGCACTTTCTTCTGCTGTATTGAGCATCGATCCATTGCCATCCAATAACCATCCGGCATTGACACCAGTTAAATTGGCTAACTTTTTAAGAGTCTCTCTACCTATTTTCCCCTTTTTCCAATTTGTGGCAGCTTGAGCTGATAGCCCAATTTTTACAGCAGCAGCTGACCATGCTAAATCCGCATGATCCAATGCTTTTTGAATACGCCCAACTAAAGAATCCATGATTAACAACATATAAATAAAACCTTTGGTTTAAATTTTAAGTTTTTTTGAGAAAATAAGAAGCAACCATAGATTGTATTAATATTAAACCTATGATTTAATTTTAAGTGGAAGCCTATAGGGAATACTTAAATTGAATCCAATTAAATTTGCACTTGAATCTGTTGGTGGCCGAACAAAAGCCGCAAAACTTCTTAATCGCTCTTATATGGCGGTCAGCAAGATGGAGAGCAGAGGAACCTTGCCACGTACCGAATACACTGGTGAGACCCAGTATGCGGAGATTCTTGCAGAAAATAGTAATAGCGCTTTTACAGCGGACTGGCTGAGAGAAGCTGCTAAGCCAAAACAGCCAAGCAACAAGTAGGGGGTGTTTCATGTCAGAAAAACTAAATGCTGTTGCAACACTACGCTGTTCTTTTGATGAAAAGAACAAAGCTGAGGCTATAGCTCGGGTAAAAAAATTTAATTCAATATCTGAATATTTACGTGATTTGCTCATGAAGGATATTTCTGCAACTGAGGAATATCTGCATTGTCTAGCAAAAGAGTTCGACCTGGCTATGAATACAGTGTCTACAGTGCATACGCCATTTTTTGAGCTTGCACCCGAACCATTACCAAAATCTACAGGCAACAAAAAAGCCCAACTGCTGGAACAGATGGACTTTCTTGCCGTTCACTCAGAAAGTAAACGAGGCATGTAACTAATGTTGAATTTAGCACAGGAACGACAACCGGCTCAAGCGCTAGTTTTACTGTTTCCCAAAAAAGAGCGACTAACGATGACAGGGATAGATGAGGGCTATACAAGGTTTCCAAATCTGCTCATTGACTCTGAGATTATGGCGGATCTGAGCGACAAGGCGTTCAAATGCCTAGTGTTCATAGTGCGTCAAACTCTAGGCTTTGGGCGCAATTCTCACACCATTTCAATTACTCAGTTCCAAAAGTATTGCGGTATTAAAAAGGAGGAAACCGTTACCAAGGTAATTCGTGAATTAGAGCAAAGCAAAGCTATTAAAGTTGAGCGTAAATCAGGGTGTTTGAATGAGTACTTCCTCACGCTTGACCAGTACCAACAAACAGTACCACCCCCATCAAAGGGGGGTAGCCCCATGAAACAGGGGGAGAGTACCACCGCCACAAGTGGGGAGAGTACCCCCATGAAACAGGGGACTATTAAAGAAAACTTTAAAGAAAATATTAAAGAAAATAATAAGAATAAAGCGCCGGCTGAATTTGTTCCTCAGGATCGTGGTGCTTTGAATTTTATTGACTACCACTCTGAAGACTCAAAGTTGTATTCGCTGAAAGATCTATCCGGGACCTACCCAATCAAACAGGACTTCATGGCTCAAGCAGCTGTGAGTTTTCCAAAGCTGTCACAAGACATCGTACTTGAGCAACTCAAAGAGCTGGCGCAATGGTCAGTTGGCCAACCTGAACGCATTTCTCAAAAGTGGATGACCACCTGGTTGAACTGGTTACGCAATTACCAACCTGCAAAACCGAAGGCAGAAGCAAAACAACCTAAGGCTGAACAACCAAAACGCCATCGCTATGGCCAAGGTGTAATTCCACGAGGTGAATCATGAGCAATATTCAATTATTCCAGGATGCATTCGTTGTTGATTTCCCAGCTGAGATTGCAGACCAGGTCTTAGGTCGGATGCAAGCGCTGTACGGTGAAATGTTCGATAAAAAATACGGATATATCAATCCAGCAGAGCTGCAATTCACTGTTTGCACGGTGTTGAACGGTTTGAAACCTGCAGAGTTGCGCCGTGGCTTAGAGCGTATGAATTCTGAAAAATGGTGCCCATCACTTCCAGAGTTTCGTTCTTGGTGTGTGCATGACGGCGACTGGTGGACAGCTGAACAGGCATGGGCCAAAGCTTTAAATTTTGAATCAGATCCGACCAATAAGATCACGACCTTGGCCAAACGTGCACTGGATGAAGTACGCCACATACTCAAAACCGAAGGCCAGAAAGCAGCTCACTTTGCATTCAGAGATATTTACAGCGATTACCTAGACAAAGCTAAAAAATCCGGACGTGTTCAAGTGATGTATGTACCACCGGTAAAACCAGTAGCGATTGAGCATAACGAGAAGAATCGTAAAGGCGTGCCATGTCCACCTGAATTGGCGGCAAAAGTGAAAGGTGTTTTTAATCGTACAGGGGGTGCAGCATGAGTATCAGTCAATCACACGGCCACATGTTTGAACTCACGATTGAAATCGTTTTGTTCATCACGTTCCGGAGAAAGAAAACCTATGTGCAGGATGTTCTGGATGATGTGGTTTCAGACGTAAGCAAAAGAACTGTGCAGAAGTATCTGGCATCACTTGAGAAGCTTGGATACATCACAGGCGATAAAAAATACCCACAAGGATTCTTGCCAACCGAAAAAGCTAAACAATTATTTGAGGCTGGTACATGACTGGAACCCGTTGGAGCGAAAAACAGTTAGAAGTTCACTTGAATAAGCACAATTTGCGCAAGGAATGCGCGTCAGTGCAATTTAAAAACAAAATTGAAGCAAAGACACATGGAGCAGAACAAAACGCCGTAGACGCGAAACTAGAGCGAAATAGCGCAGGGGGTGAAAAAGTCATTTTAGATTTTAATTTGCCGGCTATTCCTCCATCGGTAAACCACTACTGGAAGAAATCTGGACGCGGTTTCAAGTTGAGTGACGAGGCAAGAGATTTTCACGATCTGGTCAGCATGTTGGTACCGCCAACCAGAACAGCAGCACGGTTAAAACTGGAGGTGACGTTTCATTTTCCAAATCGGTTAAGACGGGATATCGATAATTACTTGAAAGCAACGATTGATAGCCTGGTGAAGTGTGAATTTTGCGTAGATGACGAACAGTTTGATGAGCTGATAGTACGCCGGGGCAATGTTGTTAAAGGCGGATTACTCAAAATAAAAGTGATGGAAATCTAATGATTATAGGGGTTGCTATGGGACGTTCTATGGGGCTGCAACTAGTGGGTGGGGAGTGTGGAGAGGGGGTATATACGAACGATCCTCGCGCGCGCGCGCGTTTTATCAATCTGCATACCAGAAAGAAGGTCAAAGAGTTCAAGTTAAAACTTCGAAATTACAAGCGTCCGGACTTCAACAGAATGATTCTGGACTTGGGCAAATGCGGCTGGACACACGAAAAGATTGCAGACGTTCTGCCTGTATCTGGTGCTTCAACTGTGAGTGAATGGGCGCGTGGTGGCGTTCCAAACTATGACAACGGCCATGCATTCATTTTGCTCTGGCAAACAGAGACGGGCATTGTGCGCTACCCACTGGAAGGTGAATGGATGACATACAAGTACAAGATTGGTCAGATGGATATTTTTGAAGACGGCGGCCTGTGTGATCAGGTCATTGATGAGTTAGATCGGGAGTTGGGGCTATGAACGAACTAATCAAAAGTGAGGTTGAATCAGTAGAAGGTGAATATCTTACCGATACTGAATACCGTATGGATCAAGTCATGAAGCGCTACCAAGAGCAGCTGATGTGGGCAGAAGAGCTAAAAAGGATTAAGCGTCAGCGTGAAATGGAAATGGATCTATTGAGGATTCAAGCCAGAATTAATCAAAGTGTATGGCTTGCAGGAGCCTTGCACCAGTATGAAGTTGAACGAGCCAAGAAAAAACAGCATTCAAAGGAACTTGATAAGGCATTAATGCTGATCTTTTTGATCATCGGGGCTGGAATTGTGAAGGCAATATTTCTATGAATATGCCACCTGACTACACCCATATCGAGAATGACGGCACGCCGTGGAAGGAATCCAACGGCGATTGGTTTTACTGGCGTGAATTATGGGGATGGTGTCCGTATGTCGGGCCGAAGAATAGTAATTTTTTTAATAAGTTTAGGTGATCTATGAAAAACACAATTAGAGTTGGGCGATACATGAATAAATCTACAAGCGCTAAAGAGCTTATACAGAAATGGGCGTGTTTAAATCCTGAAATTAAAGATGGTGATGTTGTTCGCGGTAGAACATTTTTACTTAATCTTGAGAAAATGAACCGCTGTGTTTTCTTTCCTGTGAAAAATAATCTGGTGATTCACGATTGCCACTTTGCGGGAGCTAAAGAAGGCTTAAAAGGCGACTGGTTAGATAAATTTAATTCCATGGTTTACCGTGATGATCTAAGCGTGGAGATAATTTAAATGAATACGATCAACGAGCGCATGCGCAAAGATGAAGGTTTTAAAAAGTGGTGCTTTGATACGGGACTGGTGGGTAATAAAAATTGGTTTAATTTAGAGAATGGCTCTGGAGATGAAGTCTATATAGCTTTTGAAGCGTGGGAACACCAACAAGCTATCATTGAGTCTCACGAGCAGCGCCGCATTGAGTTGGCTAAAGAGAATCAAAGATTGCATAAAGAGGTAGCGGCCTATAAGTCTCAGATCCGTGATGCTATCAATGCGTTCGACAGTCTTCATAGCGAGTCTTTGAAGGATGATGTTCGGGATATTGTTAAACCATTTATCTCGGATGATCTCTGTGAATAGCTTGGCAATAAGCATGCCAATTCTCAAGTTTTCCTGAAAATACACAATAAAGCAGAACACCCACACCCCCACAGTAACCCTATTCAATCAACCACTGAATAGGGTTTTTTTATGGCAGCTCGCAAAGTAAATACACCAGGTGCAACAGAGAAAGCACCGGAACCAGTCAGCACAGCAGAACAGGACGATGCAGCGTTAGAACACATCACAGGTCAAACGTCTGAAGCGCCACAAGACCAGTCTACTAATGAAACCAGTTCACTAGGTGCACTAGTTGAACCTGTCGAAGACTCACGTATTGGCCAGATCCTTGTAAACCAAGCACGCATCGAAAAGAAACTCGACCAGTTATTAAAGTCGGGTGGCATTGAAGTGAAGAAAAAACAGCGCTGGTCCCAAGGCAAATACGGTCTAGAACTTAAGGATATCTAATTATGTGTGGTGGATTCGTAGGCAAGGCCATTAGCACTGTGACTGATGCCATTGGTCTGACTGATACCAAGGCAGCATCCAAGGGCTATGACGCTCAGGCAGCGGAAGCCAAAGCCCGAGCAGAGGCACAGACAGCGGAAAATGCAGAGATTGCCACACGTAAAAAGCGTAAGGCATCTGAAGTGCTTTCTTCTGCATCTGATGATGAAAAGAAATCAACACTAGGCGGTTAAGGCATGAGTGATCGAGCAAGTCAAATTTGCAAACGGTTGGGTGAGCTTCGGGCAGAACGTGCCAAATATGAAGCCCACTGGACTGAATGCTACAAGTACGGAGCACCTGAGCGCCAACAGTGTTTTAGTGGTAGTTCAGGTTCCGAAGGCACAAGAGAAAAACAGCGTGCTGATTTGCTGGATTCTACTGCTGCCGAATCAATCCTGATCTTTGTATCTAACCTGATTGCAGGTACCACACCTGCAAACGCGATCTGGTTTAAAGCTGTGCCTGATGGTATGGACGATCAAGCTGAACTCACACCAGGTGAACACTGGCTTGAACAGGTCGCACAATTCTTATTTCGTAATATCCACGGCGCAAACTTTGACAGTGAAATCTACGACATGATCATTGATTTCGCCGTTGCTGGCTGGGGTGTGGTTTATCAAGACATTGACCGTGAAAAAGGCGGTGGCTTCACTTATCAGTGCTGGCCAATCGGTGAATGCTTTATTGCTTCCACGCGTCCAGATGGGCAAGTAGATACGATTTACCGCGAATACACCAAAACCGCTGCACAGCTGGTGACAGAGTTTGGTGAGAGCAAAGTAAGTGATGCAGTTCGTAATGCTTACCAGAGCCGACCAGATGACCGTTTCAAGATTGTGCATGTGATTGAACCACGCAAGGTCAAGGCATCAATGACCAACCGTGTATTGCTGCCGAAGAATATGCCTTTTGCTTCATATCATGTGGAAGTGGATGGGAAAAATATTCTGAAGGAATCTGGCTATAACGAATTTCCCTGTGCGGTACCACGTTTTAGAAAGATCCCGGGCAGCGTGTACGGAATTGGCATCATGTCTACGGCGTTACCAGATGCTAAATCAGCCAATGCTTTGATGCGTGACACCTTACGCAGTGCCGAGATTGATGTACTCGGTTTCTGGATTGCTGAGGATGACGGGATTTTAAATCCACGTACTGTACGTATCGGTGGCGGCAAGATCGTTCCTGCAGGAAACGTGGATTCAATGAAGCGCCTGGATAGTGGTCGGGGCTTTCAGGTCGCAGATCCGCTGTTAGATCGTCTTCAATCCAGCATACGCAGAAAGCTTATGGCTGATGGTATGGCTCAGCACTACAACACACCACCTACGGCCGCAGAGATTTATGCACGTGTCGACATGATTCGGCAGCAGCTCGGGCCGCTATATGGCCGTGCACAGGCTGAATTACTGGTTCCTATTCTTGATCGTGCTTTTGGTCTGGCATATCGGGCAGAAGCATTAGGCGAAGCACCAGAGGATCTACAGGGTCGCAACCTTTCATTCAAGTTTATTTCACCCCTGGCACGCGCTCAGAAGCTTGAGGAAGTGGCCAGTATTGAACGTCTTATGGCTTCACTTGGATCAATTATTGAAGTCGCTCCGGATGCACTGGACAACATCAATCTTGATGCAGTTCCACAAGTACTAGCAGCTGGTCTGGGTGCACCAACTTCAATCATGCGTACTACGGATGAACTTCAGGCATACCGTGAACAGAAAGCACAACAACAGCAACAGGCAGCTGCACAGGAGCAAGAAGCAGCTATGGCACAACAGATGACCGGTGCAGTCGCACAGGGCATGGGTAAAGGTCTGGAAGCACAAATGGTCAGTGAGGTGATGCAATGATTTTAATTATCACCGTTCTGGCCATCCTCTTACTGATTGCGTGTTACGGCTGGTGGAACTGTTACCGGTCTAAGCAGCTTGTAGAAGCTGTGAGCGAATTTAATAAAAATGCGGTTAATGAGATTCAGATTTGGCTTTATGAAGAAAAGCAAACAGTTGAAGCACTTAAGAATGAGCTTGCCAATCTTAAGGCTCAGCCTGATCGGGAATTTAAAGAGCTAGTCCAGGAGCAAGAGGGCGAATTAGGTTTTGGCCACCACGTTAAATGGCGTTCACATCGAAAGCCAACGGCGCAAACCTACCAGATTCACTTTGATATTGAGCCGAATGGCCAACGCATTTTAGAAGAACTTACAACGCGTTTTAAGCGCAATCCATTTACCGATGATGAACGCGAAACCTGCCGCCGTCTTGGCCGTGCGGAAGTCGTGGACTTCATTATTAACCGAATCAACACAGCAAATGATCCTCGTTATAACGAGCAATTAGAACTTGCACACATGGAGCAAAACAATGGATGAACAACCGATCCCAAACGCAGAGAACGTACCAGCAGTTGAACCAGTTCCAGCTCCAGCACCAACTCCGGGAGCAGAACCACAACCGACTCCGGGTACTCCGCCAGCAGAACCGGCACCAGTTGAAACAGATCCAGCAAAAGCGGTGCCAGAATCTGCCGATGCTTATTCAGTTGAAATTGATGGCTTCGATTTTGATGCTTTTAAAGCGGATAACGCTGAAGTACTGCAATCATTCCATGTTGAAGGCATGAACAATAAGCAGGTTGAAGCGGTCGTTAAAGCCTATGAACAACACCAATCCGTTCAAATGGAAGCCCTGCAGGAAGAATGGGGTAATGACTTTGGTGCAAATGTGAATCTGGCTAAACAGGCCATTGAAGCATTAGGTTTTCAGGCTTCGGATCTGGACTCACCAGTAGGTGCTTTAAAGCTGGCAGCTGCTATTGGTAAGCACATTCAAGAAGATTCACCGCCACAGAACACACAGCAAAGTGGTAGCGAAACCATTCAACAATTGCAAATGTCGGAAGCATACCGTAACGCAGATCATCCTGATCACAAGTCAGTGACGCAACGTGTAGACGCTTGGTATGCAAAACAATACGTAGATTAAGGGGTAGTAAAACATGGCTCAAGACATGGCTACAAATGGCGGGATGATTACCGCCGCATTCAAGCGTCAATTTCACGATGCGTTTGAAATTCAGTGTCAACAAACACAGTCAGTTCTTCAGGTACTGGCGCATGATCGCGGTCAGATCCAAGGTTCATCTTTCACAGTCAATGATCTTGGCGCAGTGGAAATGGAGAAGATGACGACTCGATTTGCTGATACCAAATGGTCTGTACCAGAATCCGGTACACGTTTGGCAGTAATGGAAGATTACGGTCTATTCGTACCAATCGATCCACGTGATGAAGCGAAGCTTTCAGCAAATCCGACTTCACCATACATGCAAGCGTGTCTAGCTGCAGAGCATCGTCAGCGTGACCGTGTAATTTACACGTCACTTGGTGCATCGGTACAGCGTAAAACTGCAGACGGCGAAAGCTACACAGCTACAGCGGTGCCAGCAGGTCAAACCATTGCAGCATCTGCCACACCAATGAATAAGGCTAAGATTGCCAAAGCACGTGCCTTGTTCCGTAAAAACCAGTGTGACAACTTGCCGCTATACATGATCTATAACTCAGAAATCCTTGAACAGATTCTGGTAGATGAAGAGCTGACCAAATGGGACCGCGACACGATCCAGCAGATTCAGGATGGTGATGTGGCTAAAAAATGGGGTGGCTTTATCTGGTTGCCTTATGAAGAGCTGGCAGATGGTGCAGGCGGTGATACTGAAGGTCGTACCTTTGCAGTTGCGAAAGGCTCAACTCACTATGGCCGTAATACGATCTCTAACTTTGACATTGTTACCCGTGCTGACAAATCAAACGTGAAACAGATCGGCGGTATCGCATCTTATGGTGCGGCACGTGCCAACGAGCAGAAGATTGTCTTGATCGACTTCCTTCGCTAAGTAGGGGCTTTGGCTCGACATCTTTGGAGAAGGGTGTCGGGTCTTTTTTACTCGGGAGATGTATTATGCTCCAATTTTTTAAGCGTCTATTCTGCTTTCACGATTTTGACTATGAATCTGATATTTTTATACAGATAGAGTGCCGGAAATGCGGAAAATGGCTGGATGAGTAAACGCAATACCCAACAAACCAATCCTTAAAAGCCTTCAAGATCATTAAAAATTGAGGGCTTTTTTATGTCTATTACAACCAGAACATCCATCGTCAATCATGCTTTAAGCCTGATCGGGGATAGCAATATTGCATCATTTGACGAGAACACAGCACGTGCTGAACGCTGCCGCAATATCTATGACCAGGTGCGGAAATCCACTCTCCGTGATCATCCGTGGTCGTGTGCAAAAAAACGTACCATTCTTGCGCCAGTCACCACATATCCGGCCTTTGGTTATACCCATTCTTTCCCATTGCCACGTGACTTCATTCGGATCATCAGCGCCAATACAGAAAAATACGAAGTAGAGAATCGCTACATTCTGGCCAATACCAACCAGATCAACCTTGAATATGTTTTTGACAACGATAACGAAGATTCTTGGGATTCAATGCTGGTGGAAGCCATGTCACTCAAGATGGCCGCAAAGCTATGTAAGCCGAATACCGGCAGTGATGCAGCAGGGCAATCTGCAGAAGCGCAATATCGTGATCTGATCAAGCGTGCACGTACGATCAATGCACAAGAACGACCTTCTGAAGACATCATCTATGAAGAATCACGCTATATTGGGAGTCGCTACTAATGAAGCAATGGCTACTTAAAAACAACCTGTCCAGCGGTGAGCTATCACCGTTACTGCATACCCGAACTGATGTGCAGCAATATGGCAACGGCGCAAAGAAACTGTTAAATGCTATTCCACTGGTGGAAGGTGGAGCAAAGAAACGTCCAGGTACTAAGTTTCGCGGCATCTTCGCAGGTGCATTGCGCCTGATCCCTTTTGTACCGAACTCGGATAATCCATTTCTATTGATCTTGGGGATTAATACTCTGCAGGTGTATGACCCTTTAACACAATCCGTGGTCCATACAGGAAGTACGCCGTACAACACAGCGACCAAAGTTGCACAGATCCAAGTGGCACACTCACGCTATCGCATGTTCTTTGTCCAAGGTGATCATCCGGTACATCGTCTGGTCTGCAGTAAGGACTTTGATAACTGGAACTTTGATCAATTCACTTTTGTCACCGCACCGGTGGATGAAATTAATACCACACCTAACGTGGCATTAACGCCGACTGGCGTGGAAGTGGGCAAAACCATTTCACTGAATGCAGCTGCTTTTCCGAACTGGAGTTCAACGGAAAATTACATCATTGGTGAGCGTGTTATTTATCTTGGCCAGACATGGCGTGCAATAGCGGATAGCACTGGACAGGTTCCAGCAGCTGAGAGTACCGATTGGGAATCTGTGACTGCAGGTGATGCGTCTGTATTCATTCCTGCGCATGTGGGGGCAATCATTTCGATTAATGGCGGCCAAGTCAAAATTACTTCTTATGTTTCTCCAACGGGTGTGCTGGGAGAAGTCATTGTTAAGCTGAATGCGCAAGTTCAGGCCATTGCCAAATCATGGACCTTAAATACTGCAGCGTTTACAGCAGCGACTGGCTACCCATCCACGGTGACATTCTTCAAACAGCGCCTGGTCTTTGCCAACACAAAGAACAACCCGAACCAGTTATGGGTTAGTGCAATCGGGAATGATGGTGATTTCTTGGAAGCAACGGACGATGCCAGTGCATTCAGCATGGCTTCATCTTCTGCACAAGCAGACAACATTCTGCATCTAGCACAACGTGGTGGTGTGGTGGCGCTTACTGGTGGATCTGAGTTTCTGATCAGTTCAACCGGTGCATTTACACCAGCATCTGCACAGATCGAACAGCATACAACTTACGGCGCACAATCCAATGTTCGTCCGTGTCTGGTGGGTAATGAACTGCTATTCGTACAGCGTGGCGGTAACCGTCTGCGTGCCTTGTCTTATCGTTATGAAGTAGACGGTCTGGTCAGTCCGGAGCTGTCAGCGATTGCACCACACATTGCAGAAGATCATGGCGGTATCAAGGAACTGACTTATCAGCAAACGCCGTACAGTCTGGTTTGGATGGTGCTCAATGATGGCAAGGTGGCCAGTATTACTTTAAACCGTGATCAGGAGATGAATGCCTGGGCACAGCATGACTTTGGTGGATCTGTACGCTCAATCTGTGCTTTGCCCCAAGCTGCAGGCAATGATCTGTGCTTCATGCTGGTTACGCGTAAAACTTCGGTTGTGCTTGAGCAGCTGGACGAAACATCATTCATGGATTGTGAGATTGCGCATAACGGCGCATTGGCAAACAGAAACCTGCATAACAGCACACAGTACCGATTCCAGAATGCAGATGGCTATTTCTACGATGACAACCAGCCAACATCCGGCACTTGGTTTGCTGGCCAGCCGTTCAATATGGAAGTTGAGTTTCTGCCACCGGATCACAGTCAAGTTCCCAATACTGCAATGTTCCATAAGATCCAGGCGCATGAAACGGTCTTGTATATCCGTAATTCAATTGGTGGCCAGTGCAACCAATACGATCTGGAACACAAGTCATTTAATCAGTCTGCCTTCCAGAACCTGACCTATACGGGGCCGGTCAGTGTCAGCATGAATGGCTGGTCAACCTTGCACGAAATGGAATTAAAAATAACACACAACAAACCGCTACCTTTCCACGTCCAGAGTGTAGCTATGTTGGTATCAATGAATGAGAGATAAAGATGCTTGTACGTGCAGCAACACTAAAAGATTTAGACACGCTTGTTGACTGGGGCAAGCGTCTGACCAGTGAATCACCACGGTTTAAGAAACAGGGCTTTGATGAAAAGCGGGCGCGTAATGTATTTACGCATTTGATTAATGAGCTTGAGTCTATCCTGATCGTGATAGATGAGTACCAGAACCCGGTCGGTACATTGATCGGTGCGATTGATATTGATTGGCGAACAGGCCAGAAACTTGCTTATGAGCAGGGTCTTTATGTTTTGCCGGAGTATCGTAAATCAGGTGCAGCCAGTGACCTGATTGAAACATTTAAGGTATGGGCAGAGATGAATGAAGCAGATCGTATTCAAGTCGGCACCATCACCGGCATTTATGCTGAACGTACTGTGAAGCTGTATGAATCTCTAGGCTTTGAGTTGGTCGGCTATGTTCTGGAAATGGAGGTCTAATCATGTGCAATCCAGGCGGAATCATGCAAGGCGTTCAAAACATGGCAAATGCTCAAATGGCAGATGCGGTGTCCAAAGGTAATGCCAAAACTATCAATTCAGTCGCACGTGCAGAAGCCGAAAAGATGAAGCGGCAAGGCAAAAGCAATGCTTCAACGGCGCGTGCACAGGCTGCGGAAAATGGTGTGAATGTTGATGTGGGTGCAGCAGCAATGCTTCAGGATGAGCATATTTCTGATGCAGCCTATAACGCTTCTCTCAATATCTCCGATGCTGGATATCAGTCCAAGCAGGTTCGCATGCAGGGCAAGATGCAACGTAATAATTATGCGATGCAAGCCGCATCTGACTTTATGGGTGCAGCATCAACAGGCGGAGGGTGGAAGTAATGGCGTTAATTCCAAAATCTCAAGGTCGGGATGTGTCTCGACCAGTGATGCAGCAGCATACGCCGATGACCGGACTCGGAAGTATTGGTAAGACAATCGACGGCATCATGGATGAACGCAGACGAAAATCCGATGAAGCCGATGTATCTGCCAAACGCGCAGAGCTTTATCACAATGATCTAGCTGAGAAAGAAGCCAAAGTTAAGCTAGATGATGTACTGACCACCGAGCTATCAGAGCAGGTTACATTGCTTAAAAACGATGTGGCCAACGGCGCAATGAATGCTGATGTAGCCAATAAAACATTACAGCAATGGTCTGAAAAGCGTTTCAAAGATATGGAAGGTGAGCTGCCCGGGCATGCTCACCAAGCATTAAGTCAGCACTGGTCTAGCAATGTGAGCCGTAATGCCACTGCATTCCTGCCATTGCAATTAAGCGCAGACTCCAAGAAAGGCACTGTACTTGCTGATCGTTATCTTGAGATCGGTACACGTATGGATCGTGAAGCTGGGGCTGAATACGTCAAATCCAACATTCAGAGCTTGAACATACCAGAAGCACAGAAACAGGCACTCATTTATAAATACCAAGGCACACGTGACCTGCAAGATATTGATGGGCGTATTACTTCGGCGGTTGAAAACAAGGACACAGCCAGCCTGCAGCAACTCATTACCGAAATGGATAACGGTGGTTTTGGTTTTACCGATGGCCCAACACTGCAGCAGAAAAAAGCTCAGGCGCTGAGCCGGATCGATGCAATCAATAAACAGGTTGAAGTTGAGGAAAATAAGCGTCTGCAATTAGCCGGCAAAGTTCTGAATGATTTTAAATCTCAGGTGCTGACTGGTCGTGCTTTAGATGATGATTATCTGGCAAGTGTAGGCGGTGCAGTGGTCGGTACTGAACATGAAGCCGAATATAACTTCTACAAATCACAGTCCAATAATTTTCAGCAGTTTTCTAACCTGTCTACATCTGAGCAGCTAAAGCGTATCAATGAACAGAAGGCGCGTGCCAAGAATAGCAAGACCACTGATGCTGTGAATGAGGAAAAGATTTTAGGCGTGTATGAGTCAATCCATAAGGAAAAGACAGAAACATTAAAAAATAATCCGAATCAGGCAGTCCGTGAAGCAGGTTTAGAAATACATAGCCTGAATGCTGGTGAGTTGAAAGGCAGCCCTAAATCATTTGCTGCAAAGGCGATTGATAACGGCGTGAGTCAATTGGCGCTTAAAGATCCAAACATTGTGGTGAAGCCTATTGCTGCAGAAGATCTGGCAGAAGCTAAACAAGCGTTTGAAGCCAAGTCTGTGAATGACAAGCTGGATTTTATTGGTGAGTTAATCAACCAGTCTAAAGGCGTACCAAATGGCAGTAAGATCTGGTCTGCAACCATGGGGCAGCTTGGCGGTGGTGATCTGTCATATCTTATGGCCGGTGTGGCACGTGCCAATAACTATCGTTCGGAACAAGGTGAAGATGTAGCAGCTGCGATTATTTCCGGCACTCAGGCACTTAAAAATAAAGCCTTGGTTGTTCCAAAGGACGATTTATTGCGTTCTGAGTTCAATAAGTACGTGGGTAATTCTGTATCCGGAGAAACGGCAAATATGTCTTATTCGGCATTCAAGTCGATCTATGTGCATCTGTCTGAGCGCAATGGCTACCAGCACAAAGACAAGGACGATATGAGCAAGGATCTGGTCAAGACTGCATTAAGCATGGCCACTGGTGGCGTATATGAACAAGGCGTGAAGTACGGCAATCAAAAGACATGGAAGGTATCGAAGCCATACGGCATGGATGATGACCGCTTTGAAAGTGAAGTCAGCAAAGGTTATGCCGCGATTTCTCAGGCCACTGGTATCAGCACAGCCGAACTGGAAGATTTACGCCTGCGCCGATCTGACAAGCGATCCAAGAAAGGCGAAATCCAATATGACCTGATCAATGAACGTGGTGCGCCGTTGCAAGTTGGTGGCGTGATGTGGCGGATCAACATGCAGGGAGCAACCAAGTAATGAGTAACTGGCTATCTGAATACTCCACTGATGATCAAAAGCAGGTTGATCAGCTCAACACACCAGGTGTGAGTTATGCACCTATTGAGCAGAAAGAAGAATCTGGCGCATTGTTTAAAGTGGCTGCACCGTTTCGTGGTGCAGCAGCTGGCTTTGCCAAAGTCGGTGATGCGATTGCTGCGCCAGTCGATGCGGTTGTAGACCGTGTTTCATATTCCCTTGATGATGTTGGCAAAGAAGAATTTAGCGAGCCGTATTCTGCTTACAAGGAGCGCAAGCAGAAGGCGCGTGATGATCTGGTATACGAGTCTATTGATTATCTGCAAGACAAAGAAAATACCGGCACAGTGGGCAATATCGCATTCAGTCTAGGCGACTATGCAACACGCGCAGTAGTTGGTAGTGCCGTCGGTGGTATCGCTGGTGCTGCGGCTGTAACTGGTGGATCTGAGACTAACTATGTCTATGGCGACTTAACCCGTGACGGCGTGGACGAAGAAACCGCTTTAAAAGTCGCTTTGACTGATGGTGCTGTGGCTGCGGTATCAACGGCTTTGCCTATGTCCTATGGTTTTAAAGGCACAGGTGGCGTGATTAAAGATGGCCTGCTTTCAGTTGGTGGTGCATCTGGTCTGTCCATTGGTGGCCAAGCTGCATCCGGTGCAATTCTTGAATCTGAAGGCTATGAAAAACAGGCTAAAAAATACGAAGTCACAACCGAATCAGTCACTACAGATATCTTGCTGAATACCCTGTTTTTCGGTGCAGCACGCGGTGCAGGTAAGTATCTTAACAATCCCGATGTCGCACCAGAACAGCAGCAGGCAGCACTGGTTTTAAATGAATTGGAGTTTGAAGATACGCTGGCACCAGTGAAGCCAGCCAATCCGGTTCAGGCCAATAACCATATTAAAAACTTGGATACAGCAACTGAAGCTCTGCGCATGGGTCGACCGGTAAACGTGGTGCATCCGGTTAATGGTGAGGATAAGCAGAAGCCAGTCAATTACGACACCATGGCTTTACCAACCAATGCCAAAACGATTGCACGTAAAGCACAACAGGCTGGGATTCCTCCAAATGTAGCTTTAACGATTGCTCATATTGAAACAGGTGGTTCATTCAGCCATACAGCCAAGAATCCAACATCATCCGCACATGGTCTGTTTCAGGTGCTGGATAAGTCGTGGAGTAACTTGGGCGGTGGTGATCGATCCAATATTGATGAGCAGATCCGCATTGGCTTCAAGCATATGAAGCAGGCAGAAAGCCATATCAAGAAAAGTATTGGCCGTGAGCTGCAACCGCATGAACATTATTTAGGGCACTTGCTTGGACCAGGTGGAGCGTCTGCGGTATTAAAAGCAGATCCTAACACTCCTTTGATCGATGTGGTTCGTAAGTACGATCCAAAGAACGCTAATGACATTGTGAAAAACAATGCTATGGAGGGCATGACGGTCGGGCAAGCAATTGGCAAATGGCGTAATAAGTGGAACAGTCTAAGCGCTCGATATGGTGGCAATGGTACCAGCACTGCAATCGGCATGGATGGATCAAGCTATGACATGGCTTATGAGGTCAAATCACTGGACGAACTGATTGCATCTAATGATCTGGCTTATGGTGTGAATCCGCTTTATCCATCGGAACTACAACCGCGTGACCGTACCCGTGAAGCATCACGTCAACAGATTGAACGTATGGCCGAGGATCTGCGACCTGAGTTGCTTGGTGAATCTCCAAAACTGTCTGATGGTGCCCCGATTATCGGCATGGACAACGTGGTTGAGTCTGGTAACGGTCGTACACTAGCCATTGCAAAGGCTTATGAATCGGGCCGTGCTGAAGAATATCGGGCCTTTCTGGAACAGTACGCATCTGAACGCGGCATTGATATTGCGGGTATCAATAATCCTGTTTTAGTCCGGACACGCTTAACCGATACCGACCGTACGCAATTCGCAAAACTGGCCAATGAGTCGGATGTGGCGCAGTACTCCGCAACTGAACGTGCTGTGAGCGACTCAGATCGTCTGCCTGATGCTTCTTTGCTGAAGATCAACAATGATGGCTCAATTAATTTAGATGGCTCTATGGACTTTGTGCGTGGCTTTGTCGGCTCATTGCCAAAGTCAGAACAGGGCACAGTGATTACCGGTGACGGACGTTTAAGCCAGGAAGGGAAACGCCGTATTGAATCTGCGATTATGCAGCGTGCTTATAATGATTCGTCATTAATTGGTCGTCTTGCTGAGAATCTGGACGATGACAGCAAGACTGTATTGAATGCCTTGTTACGTGCTGCACCGCAATTGGCACAGCTTGATAGCTTAGTGAAGCAGGGTGGTCGTCATCAAAATACTTTGGCCAAGGATTTGGCACAAGCAGCACAAAAGCTCAGTGATCTGAAAGCCAATGGCCAGACCGTACCGGATTATTTAAATCAAGGTCAGCTTATTGATGATGGGCTTTCACCTGGTGCGCGTGACTTCCTGAATGTCTTTGACCAAAACAAGCGTAGTACAAAAGCCATTGGTGAGAATATTCAATCCAAGATTGATGAAATTGATGCCATGGGAGATCCGCGACAAGGCTCATTGTTTGGTGATGGTCCAGAAGAATCAGCCGCTTTAGATATCATCATGCAGAATCCGGATCAGCAGATTTCAGTTAGTCGTATGCGACCAGATGGGGAAATGGAAGAAATTACCATGACCTTGCGTGAACGGCTGGATGAGCTGGAAGCAGAAGCGAAGCAAGCAGAACAAGACACACTTGCAGCACAGACTGCCATTAGTTGTGCTTTACAGTTTGGGGAATAAGTTACCCAACAAACCACACTTTTATTAATGCTCAGATGATGAAAATTATCTGGGCATTTTTATTATGAAACTAACTTATTCAGATGGCATTGTAATCGGAAGGATTAGTAAACGATCCAAATTAATTCTTTCAAATGAATATGGTTATCTCGGCTATTACTGGGGCTACAAATCATTTAGACCAGCTGAGATTAATTCAATCCAAGACCTTAATGACCTTAAATCACGAGCTATAGAGTATGGCGCAAAGATGGATTGGAATACCTATCAATGGGTACTAAATAATTTTGAAAAAATAAAAGGCGGTAAACAATGAAAGACCAATGCAAGGCCGCCGTAGCGAAAGCGCTCGGGAAGGCAACACTCAACCAGCAAGAAGCCACCAACATTGAAAACCGGATCAAGGATGCGATGAAGTCTTTGGCCAAAAAAGATATTCAAAACTGGCGCAATTTGTCTGATGCTGAAAAACTGGTGAAAGCAGGTGAGTTTGTCGCAGAAGATATCCAGGCACAATTAAAGCGAAAGCATGCTATTGCTGCAAATGATATTTTAACTCAAAGTAGAAACCTTGCCTTGTTGGATCATTCAACATTACCAGCCAGTGAAGTTGTTGATCGCATGGTGGCTTTTCATGGTGATATGTCTGGTGTTCAATCAATTGATTCTTGGGCAATAAAAGGCATAGCAACTGTACAAAAAGGTTATTTAACTGACTTCTATACCAACATCAAAGGGGGACTAGGAATCTTTACCGATGCAGATTTAGTCCAAAAAATTGTCCGTGAACGCTTTGGTGACAATACAGGCGACCCATTGGCCAAGAAGATCAGCGACAAAATGGGCGAAGTCTTTGAAGGGATGCGCGAACGATTTAACCGTGCCGGTGGTGATATTGGGAAACTGGATGATTGGGGATTACCGCAGACACATAGCTTAGAAAAGATTGTATTGGCCGGCAAACAGGCATGGGTACAGAAAGCTGAAAGCTTAATCGACACTTCAAAATACGTGCATGAGGATGGTTCATATTATTCACAGCAAGAGATCCGTGAACTTCTTGAATACTCATTTGATACCTTGAGCAGCAACGGTGCCAATAAAACCGAAATTGGCCGTCAATCTTTCGGGGGGAATTCCAAGGTCACCAGCCGACATTCTGAAAGCCGTGTATTGCATTTTAAGGATGCTGAATCGTGGATGGAATATCAGGCTGAGTTTGGCGGCATGCCGTTTGTGGATTTAGTCAATGCTCATATTGATGGATTGTCTAAAGATATTGCCATGGTTGAAAAGTTAGGCAGTAGTCCTAAAAATGCTATGCGTATTTTGATGGATGCAGCAAGAAATAAAGATTGGGAAAAAGGGGTTGATGCTGGCACCACAGAGAAAAATTTAAAGCGTGCACAAGTCATGTTTGACGAGTTCTCAGGCCAGAATACACCGCAATCCGAAGTGCTGGCCAATATGGGTCTAGCCTATCGGTCAATGAATGTGGCATCCATGCTTGGTGGTACCACAATTTCATCCACCACCGACCAGGCTATGATTGCAAAGACTGCATCGATCCATGGTATTGCCTACCGTAAAACCTTTGGTGAGCTGATTTCACAGCTTAATCCAGCAAATAAAGAAGATCGGCAGCTGGCACACAGCTTAGGTCTGGCCACAGAAGAAATGCTCGGCTCTATTGCACGTTGGTCTGATGATGGATTGACTTCCGTACATGGCAAGTCACAGAAACTGGCTCGGGTATCCAGTGGAATTGCTTCACAGGTTATGCGCATATCTGGCTTGAATGCACTCACAGCAGCTTCAAAAGTCGGTTTTACCAAGATGCTTATGCATAAATATGGCACTTTGACCCGCTCTAAAGCATGGGCCGATCTGGACGCAATGGATCGGGAGCTTATGGAAAAAACCGGACTAAATGAACGTGCTTGGGAAGTCATGCGTCTGGCTGATCCGGTTGTGGATCGTAAGGGCAATCAGCTCATGTCAGCACGTTCTATTTATGAAATTCCAGATGATAAGATTTTAAGTGCTGTGGATGGTGACGTTAAAGCTTTGACGGATGATATTGATAGTCAGATTAAAGCACTAGATGATCGTAACGCTTTAGATGATCAGCGCATGACCAACAGATCACAAAAGGTTGATGATGTTAAACGACAGCTATCACAACGTCTTCTAGATTATGCCAATCGAAAAGATGCTAAATCACAGGCTGAAAAACAAGCCCTTCAGGATCGTATTGATTTAATCGATGCGCAGAAGGAGGCTGCAACTGCTCAGACAGATATAAACCGTTATCTTCAATCAGAAAAGCAGGCTGGTCGAATTCAAGATTTCCTACAGCAAGTCGAAGATGGCCGTCACTCCGATAAAGCTTCAGAATCCACACGCAAGAATATTGAACACAATGCTAAGCAGTATGGGAATAGAGCAGAAAGTTTAGGTTATCGCCTTGGTAATGCTGAGCGAAGAATGACAGAGCTTCGTGCAAAAATGCGCAATGCAGATAGCAGTGCCAATAAATCTATTCAGCAGAAGTTTAAGGAACTGGATAAGCGTGTAAATACCTTGGATGCGGAGTTTATTGAATACCAGACAAAGGTTGCTGAGCGCCAGGCTAAACGTCAGCATGTCATGGATCGCCTTGCAAATAGCATTGATGGAGAGAAAAAATTATTAGCGCAAAAAATCCGTGATGAAGTGGCCACACAATTTCAGGCGCATTTACTGGATGAGCAGGGAATGGCGGTAGTTGAAGCCGGTCTACGTGAGCGCACATGGATGAGTGCAGGGCAAAAGAAAGGTACAGCCATGGGTGAAATTCTAAAAGGGATGCTTCAGTTTAAATCCTTTCCAGCAGCATTCTTGATGCGCCATGGTTCACGTACCATGGCACAGGATGGTGTGAAAGGTAAGGCGGCTTATGGGGTGTCATTATTTGCCATGACCACCATACTGGGCGCACTGGCGGTACAGCTTAAAGAACTGGCCAACGGTAACGATCCTTCAACCATGTGGGATAGTGACGATCCACAGAAGACTATGAACTTCTGGACGCGCTCAGCGGTTCAGGGCGGTGGTCTATCCATCTTAGGTGACATTCTGGTTGCTGGTACCGATACTTCAGGGCGCAGTACTTCGGACTTTATGGTGGGTCCATTGGGTTCAGACGTTAAAGCAGTGCTTGGTTTGACTGTGGGCAACCTGACGCAGTATTACGATGACAAGGACACCAATGCAGCCAATGAGGCATTCCGTTTACTCAAGAACAAGATCCCTGCGCAAAACCTGTTCTATACCAAAGCTGCGACTAATCGCCTAGTCTTTGATGAAATGCAGGACATGATTGCACCAGGATACCGCGAAAAACTTCTACGCAAAGCCGAACGTCAGCACGACCGGACGCGCTTCTGGGGTGATGATGTTGGTGATATTCAGATGCCTGATTTTGATAGACTTGTGCAATAAAAATAAGGCTGCAATTGCAGCCTTATTTTTTGATCTTAATGAACTATTATTTACCACCTGGGCGACGATCAGCAGCACGGTCGCCACAAGATGAGCCATCTTTAGCAGACTGCCAGCTATGGTCACATGAACCAGCAAAAGTCATAGTTGTAGGCAGTGCTAGGATTGCAGCAAGAATTAAAGTTTTCACTTGAAATACCACTTATTGTAATTTGCAGATTTGCTCAATGAGCATACATTTTAAATCATTAAGATTCTATGACGACCAAAGTAGGACACCCAACAAAGCCGTTCCTAGTCCCCTGTATATATGGCTTATATACGGGGGATTTTTTATGTCGGATGTAAAGAAGTTGCGTTTTCTAAAGCCTGAAACAGTAGAGAAATTAAAACTCTGTATGGAGATGGCCGGTACGGATGCAGTCGATCTAATGACTGAGGCCTATGGTCAGGACGTTTTTGACAAGACAGGTCGTGGCGATAAGGTCTGGTTATACAAAGGGGCAAAAGAAGCGCTGACCTGCATGGAGAAACTGAACCGCGTCTTGCTTGATGATGAATTGTCAGCTGGCGATGGAAGTGATCGAAAGGTATCACCAGAGGCGCAGGCAGCTGCATTACTTGAAAGTGTGGCCAAGAAGTTAGAAGAACGCAAACAGCGTCCGAGCTAATACATGATCAAGGTCAGCTTTGCTGCTTTCTTTCTGGTCTATGCGGAAGCCATGAATTGGGAAGTGCCAGATTTCCATTTAGATGTCTGTGATTTCTTGGAAAATTACGGATCACTTGGCTTATTGATGATGCCACGTGGTCACGGTAAATCTACGATTCTGGATATCTATAACGCATGGAAGTTATTTATTGACCGCGATCGCCTGATCTTGCACCAGGGCGCAACCGATGGTGATGCTGCAAAGTGTAGCCGTGGTACTCAGCAAGTCATTGAAAAGCATCCGCTGTGTCAGTTGTTTGGCGTATTTAAAGAACGTGGTGAGCTGCAAAAATGGTGGGTGACTGGGTCGGAAGATGTACGGCATGGCTCATTGCATGCGCGTGGCGTATTGTCCAACGTGACTGGTGCACGTGCGCATGAAATCCAAAACGATGACGTGGAAATGCCAGCCAACATCGGCACACCTGAAGCACGTGAAAAGCTGCGCTATCGACTATCTGAACAGACACACATTCTCATACCAGGTGGACAAAAGTTGTTTGTCGGTACACCGCACACCCATGATTCACTCTATACACAAGTACAAAAACAGGGTGCAAAATGCATGATTCTTAAAATGTTTGAAAAAGAAAAACGCTTTGAAAATATCAGCGAGTGTTTATCTGAATTCGATCCGGTTTATGTTTTTAGTGGGATCAGTCATACCGCCAAGCTACTCACACGTGATGAAGATTATGCGGTTTATAAGATTGGCAGCACCTTTAAAATTGTTCTAAAGGAAACGCACTATCTGATCGACTTATATAGTGAATCACTATGGCCTGAACGCTTTACACCGAAAGTCATGGGTGAGCGCCGTAGAGAATGCCGGACATTAAACGAATGGGATTCACAGTACCAAATGCATGCCAAGCCGGTGGGTGAAGTTCGACTTGATCCAGACAAGATGATTCCTTACGACTGCGAGCCAGTGCTAAAACGTGCCAATGGCCAGTACATCATGATGATTGGTGAACGGCAGATTGTGGGGGTTACGTTTAGATGGGACCCATCATCCGGCAAACTTAAATCTGATATCTCATCAACCGCATTGGTATTGCATGATGATTTCGGTACCAAGTACTGGCATAGATCAGTTGCGCTCACTGGTGATGTAGTCAAACATGATGCGCAAGGAAATATTGTTGGTGGTCAAGTCTGGCAGCTTTGCGACCTGATTGAGCAATTCAATGTACCGAGTCTAACGATTGAAACCAATGGCATTGGTAACTTTGCACCGGCAGCATTAAAAGGTGCGTTAAAAGCACGCCGTATTCGTTGCGGGGTAAAAGAAGAACACAGTGTGGGGAATAAAAACAAACGTATTCTTGAGGCATTAGAGGGCCCTTTAATGTCTGGCCTGTTATGGGTGCACACATCTGTGATTGATACACCAGAAGAAGGCGAGAACAGCTCAAGACAATATAAAAATATGCGTATGTTTAATCCAGCAATTACTGAGCAGCCTGATGATGATCTGGATTCTTTAGCGGGTGCAGTGACTGATTCTCCGGAACGCGTAGGCAAAATACACAGAAATAACGAGGTCAATGAAGGCCCTAATTGGAGAGGGAATAGTGGCGTGATTGAAGCCACTCTAGACTTTGAAAATTAGGGGCAGATCATGGCAGTTCCAGAACAAACGCCGTATAGAGAACATACTGGAAACGGTGTTACCAAAAGCTTTGCGCTAGGTTTTATTTGTGAGTCAAAAGATCATTTAATTGTATTGATGGATGAGCTTGAACCACCAATTGCAACATGGAGTTTATCCGGCGGCAACGTGGTATTTACTACTGCACCAGTAGCCGGTCAGAAAATTACACTGCAGCGAAATACACCATTTGGCCGCACTACAGATTACCAATCTTTCAATAACTCATTTCGACCACAATCGGTGAATGGTGACTTTGACCGGCTTTGGTTAAAGCTTCAGGAACTTGGTGTAGCAGACTGGCTCATGAAACTTTATGTTGATCGATTACATCAACAACAAGAGCAAGAAATTAATGATTTAAAAGACTATGTGGATGATCGAGATGATGAGCTTCGCGCCTATCTTATGGAAGAGATCCGCAAGCAGGGTGTAGCTTTAGATCAGCTTGATGAATACTACAATTACTTGATGGAGCGACTAGCTCAGATTGCAGTGGATAAGGGCTGGGACGCTTCCTTTGTTATCTATAACGGCATCCCTCAGAAAAAAATAAATGATGGCTTAGATTCAATCGCAGAAATGCTGGCGATTCAAAACCCATTCAACGGCATGCGTGTTTTTGTCAAATCATATCATCTAGGGTTGAATATCGGCGGGGGTACATTTGTTTACGACAGCACTAAATCAACCCTTAATGACGGTGGGTTAGTACTTAACGGTTGGGTGCGGGTAAGAGAAACTGGTGAGGTACGGGTCTCTTGGTTTGGTGCGAAAGGTGACGGCGTAACAGATAATAGTGCTGCCATCAACAAGGCATCCGCAGCCTGTGGTATTGACGACTTGTTTGTCATCGATAGTGAGTGTGTCATAGGAAGCACCATTACCCTACCAGATTGTGACATCAATTGCGAAGGCTCTATTGTTCTAAAAGACGCTAAGTTTTATACCGCAGTTAGGTTTCCGAACAGTGAAACAATGACTGTTGACCTTACTAAGTTAAGTGGTTTTAGCAAAGGAAATACCTTCATACAGATAGAAGATGGTTATTTAGATGATATAAATCTAAAGGACTATTTTATGCTTATAACCTCCCCTGAAGTATCAGTGTATAGGATAGATCAGGCTCATTATACTGACTATGGTAAAATAGAAACTCACGATATTATTAGTAATACGGTTACAAGGTTCGGGGTTCGGGTATTCACACTGTCTGACCCTATTCTTTTCGACTTCGATGACTTTTCGCGCTCAACAGTAACGCTTGTTAAGAAAAAGGCGCATAAGACCGTTAAAAACCTAAAGATAACCCAGAGTGTCGCTGATGGCCCAGTAGAAGCTGACGACAGAACATTACTGAGTTTAGATAAAGTATCAAACAAGTCGTTTGACAACTTACTAATTGACGCTGTTTCTGATAAAACCACTCAAAAACTTAGGATTACAGATAGCTGTAATATTATTTTTAATAGTCCAAGAATTACTAAAAGAAAGGCAGCAGCTGCATCGTCTTACACGATAGTGTTGTATAACACCGCATACATAACTTTTAACGATTATGTCAGCTATGCTTTTGACAATGATGCTGCAAGCCTCTCAGGAAGACACGCTAATCATGTATATTTTAATGGTTGTACACTACAAAGCGTTGGCGATCACTTCGGATACAACTATTACTTTGATAAATGCACGTTACATGAAGGCATTGTGACATCAGGAATTAATGTAACCGCAACTAACTGTACATTTATAAATGAAATGTTTAGTGCGCGTAATGATGCGCCTAATTATGGCAAACTAAGTATCACTAATTGCGATGTATATCAAACATCTCTGGGTCCTTACCGCGCTTTACTTAAAACCACACCCAACATACCAAACCCACGCGGTGTCCCTGTTGTTGAATCATTTTTCGATGATATATTTATTGATAATATCAATGTCTACACAACAGACGATAGCCGTTCTTATGCGTGGTTATTGATGTTACGTGGCATTACCTCTGACTCCTATCTTGCGTCTAATGAAGATTTGTTAGAATTTAGAACATTAAACAGCTTTATTTTCAAGAATGTAAAAGTGATAGCTAGTAAAAACAGTACGGTACAGACCGCATACCTAACCATGCGATTCCCTTGCAAGTACACATTAATAGAGAACGTGACAGTGACCAAAGCTGATGGTAGTGAAGGTCGAGTATCTATGTACAACGCAAGTGCTGAAATAGACCCATACACAGCTTGGGATGCCGAAACATTACTGAAGTCAAAGAGAATGGAACTAAAAAATATCACTTTTAGCACCTTGCGTTTAGCAGGTGTTGCTAAGGAAATCACTATTGAAGATTGCGTTGTGGATGATGCTGTACTAAATAATGGGTATAAAAACAGGGCTGGCACAACAGTGGCATTTAAGAGTAGCTTGGTCAGCGTAGCTGTAGATGCTCCGGCAGCAGTAAACGGTAGTAGGATTAGTATAGAGTTATTTGATTCTACTATAGATTTGTCTGCGGTTACTACGCAGGAGAGTGCAGACTATCGTTACATGTATTACGATATTAATCGTATTGAAGGAACGTATTTAACCGCAACATCAAACTACATCCCTGCCGCATTAGTTGGAAAGCTACCTAGTTACTTCAACCCAGCTAAATACAAGGCTAGTTTGCCAGCACCTATAACCCCATAACGGGGTTTTTATTGCCGGTTCCCTGCATAAAACACACAGTCTTCGGATTGTGTGTTTTTATTGCCTAAGAAGCATAGATTTAATACTCAAAACACCACAACAAGCCCTAGCTTTTAATAAGTTAGGGCTTTTTTATTACCAAAATTTAGGGGGCGGCATGTCCGATCAGAAAGCAGCAGTAATGGAAATGGCAGCGACTGTTTCTTCCGCTGCATCAAAAACAACATATGCGGGGGCTGCTTCTGGTTTTGTCGCATACCTTGCATCAATCGACGTTCTAGCTTGGCTGGGTATCACGATTGCTTTAGGTGGCTTTGCAGTGAACTGGTACTACAAGCGACTGGAAAATAAACGAGCCGATGAGATCCACAAACTAAAAGTAGAGCAATGGGAGAAATACTACGATGTCAAACAAGACTAAATACTATGTGCTTGGTTCTTCTCTGGTGCTTGCCGCAGGGATGTGGATCACTGGTCCAAGCGAAGAGCAAGTACAAGCTACTGCAGTAAAAGAAGGTTACACGCCTAAGCCTGTGATTCCTGTTAAGGGTGATGTCCCGACCATTGGCCACGGCACCACGGTCTATCCAAATGGCGTTCGAGTCAAAATGACTGATCCAGCGATTGACCGCAAACAAGCGTTTGAATATCTCAAACTGCACATGGATAAAGATGCACAACGCTTCAATAAAACTATTCTGAATATTCCAATCTCACAACCTGAATATGATCTGTACCTAGATTTTACATACCAGTACGGAACAAGTGCTTGGTCTGGGTCGTCAATGCTTCGTCATTTAAAAGCGCGTGAATATATCCAAGCGTGTAAATCACTTTTGAAATGGAAGTATGTGGCCAAGCGTGACTGCAGTATTCGTTCTAACAATTGCTATGGCGTGTGGACTCGACAAGTTGAACGCTACAACAAATGCATGGGAGTGAACTAAATGCCACTCCTAATGCTGATCTGGAACAACAAACGCTGGTCCCTGATTGTTGTGCTTTGCATCGTAATCCTTTGCCAGCTCTTCCAGGCTAATCGTTTAGCCGGTGATTTACGAAAAGCTGAAACAACATGCCAGGACAAAATCAATAAAAAGCTACAGCCATATATTGATGCTGAAAAGAAAGCACAGGAGCTGGCCAACAAAGCAGGTGAAGAATATGAAGAATCAAAAGAAGTTGAGCGCGTCAAAACAGAAACCATTACACGTGAAGTGCAAAAGATCGTTGAACGTCCTGTTTATATCCACACTAATTGCTTTGATGACGACGGGGTGTCAGCAGTCAATACCGCTGGTAATACCAGCCAATCTTAAAACACCGTGTCCGGAGTTATTAGAATTAAAGTCTGGCCAAGCAAAAGAAGTGCTGCAGGTAATGGTTGATGATCGACGAAAATATGTAGATTGTAAGCAGCGTCATGCGGCTATAATTGAAATTGTAGCAAAGTCCTCAAAGTGAGGGCTTTTTGCTTATAATGAATCAGGTATGTTTTTGAATGTGTACAGTAATGTGTACATAAATATTTATAAAATTAAATATTAAATAAAAAATATATCTAAATTAGTAGCTTGCAATCTTAACCATCCATATCGAAAATTATGGTAGGTTTTTCAGAGCATTTTGACATATTTAGGTTTTCTATGTTTAAAGCAATAGCAGCACCACAAGATCCGATGATTTTGCAGTTTGTGCCCATTTTGACACAAGCCTGTGAAATTTTGCGAGAAGAATATCAGCGTTATTGTTCTGGTGCGGCTTTTGATGTCATCCAAAAAAATGATAATTCTCCGGTAACTCAGGCAGACTTAAGGGTCAATACTTTTCTAACTCAGGCTTTGGTAGATATTTCAGACCTGCCTTTATTGTCAGAAGAGGGCCAAGAACATGAGCGTCGTTCATGGCCAGAATTCTGGTTATTAGATCCGCTAGACGGCACCAAGGAGTTTTTGCATCAGCGGCCTGAATTCACCATCAATTTGAGTTTGGTTCGTGGAAGTTTGACGACTTTTGCCATATTGGCAGTACCAGAACAGCAACTGATTTATTTCTGTGCAGAGCAGGGGCTGCCTTATAAATATGATATTCAGCGAGATACGTGGTTTGGCTATGAAGCAGCGCCAACAGACCAAAGAATTGCGATTGGTCTGAGTCAAAGTAGCCAGCAGAAACCGAAATATGTCGACTATTTACAGCATCTGGCCAAACTTACCGAATATACAGAGTTCAAAGCGGGCAGCGCCTACAAGTTTTGTATGATGCTGGAAGATCAGGTGGATATCTATCCACGTTTTCATCCGACTTCGGAATGGGACACCAGTGCTGGTCAATGTATGCTCGAACGGATTGGTGGTGGCTTGGTCGATTTAAAAGGGCGGCCATTTATTTATAATCATCGGGATACCTTGCTGAATGGTGGATTCATTGCCTATAAAAATAATGATATGAAAATTATTGCATTGCAGGCGGTGTCTGACATGCAGGCCGAGCATTGAGCAAAATTCTGAGCGTGTTATAGTGGTGCTTAACCTATTACCAATCCAGAGTTGGCTGTAACGTGTCCCTGAAACTGCTTCCACCGAGTATGTTGAGTGCAATTGATTTATTGCCCGATGTACAGACGCCTGTCACCTTATTCACACGGCATTCGATTCGTGAGGATGTTCCAGGTCAAGGTTTGGCAGGCTATGATCTGCAACTGACCAATCAGGGACGGGATCTGGCGCAGGAATGGGGTGCTTATCTGGCTGATCAAACCGACCGTGTGATTCATCATTGTATCTCGAGTCCGATCCAGCGTTGTATTGATACCGCTGCATTGATGATTGAAGGGGCAGATGCGGTTACCCCTGAGCAGAATACCCATCGTATTGAAATTATTGAACAGGGACTTCTAGTGGAGCCTGGCAGTTTTGTGCTGGATATTCAAAAAGCCGGGCCTTATTTTGCCAAGCAGGGTGCGCTCGGTTTCATTAACAGTTTTGTCAATAATGCCTTGCCAGGGATGAAACAGCCGATTCATGGTGTGGTGGATGTGCTGGAACTGATTTACAACACTCATCCGCAAAATAAATATGGATTGAGTCTGGCCGTCAGCCACGACACCATTTTGGCAGCAATGATTGCGGTGATGTCGGGACGTCAGGATGTCAGTCGGGAAGACTGGCCAAAAATGATGGAAGGTCTGTTTGTCTGGTTTGAAGGTGATGTATTTTTAGAATCCAAGCTGAAATGGATCTGGCGCGGACAGGTGCATGAACTGGATATTGCCGATTTTAAACGTTCCCAACTTTCTTAAATCAAATTGATCTATTCAAAACTCAATTGTTCGCAGCAATTGAGTTTTTTATTGGGGGGTAGAAATTATGAAGATCGTATGGCCTTTCATATTGATCATTCAATAAAAGTCAGGCTAAAACGATAAAAATAAGTTTTAAACTGCATCTTTTACATTTATAGGGTGAAAGTTCAATAATGTAAGTATAAAAATTATCTATGCTTAATAAATATAGAAATATTCATCTTGAGGAAAAACCATGAAAATTATTACAATTTTTAGCCTGATCGCGATTCTGGGTTTAACCGCATGTCAAAAGCGGGATTCTGACACTACGCAACAGGATAAAACCACTTCGCCATCCTCTATGGATAAAGATCAATAATCTAAAAGAGGCGGATTCAGGTTTTTATCTCATCGTATCGGCTATATGAGGGGCGTCTAAACGGATTATTTTTCTGAATGAATCGTTATATTTTTCTGATTTCTTTAAATTCAGGCACAAAAAAAGCCCTAAAAAGGGCTTTTTTCATTTGCGATTAGTTAGAAGCTAGTGCTTTAACTTGCGCGTTCAAGCGGCTCTTATGACGAGCTGCTTTGTTTTTATGGATGATGCCTTTGTCAGCCATGCGGTCGATTACTGGAACAAGCGTTTTGTACGCTTCAGTAGCAACAGCATAGTCATTAGTGCCGATAGCAGCTAATGTACGTTTAAGATAGGTACGAACCATAGAACGCAAGCTTGCGTTGTGTTTGCGTGCTTTAACGTTTTGACGAGCACGTTTTTTAGCTTGAGCAGAGTTTGCCACTCGTGCACTCCTTGAAATAGATTGGTCTGGGCGGGCTGAAACTCAACTGAAAACCATCATCAGAGGAATTATCACCAGCCCGTAAACAAGTGCCATATTTTGATTAAACTGAGCACCGAAGTCAAGTCTTGACATGCTTTGACAACATTTTAGATGCAGAAAAATTCTAAAGAAAACGTTAGATTAGTATTCTACCTAGGAGATCGTATAAAAAATGACTAAATCGCTGATTCATCCCATCGTCATAGGTGCCACCGGTTTGGTGGGAAAACAACTCTTAAAACGTCTGCAAGACGAGCCAACTTGCCAGCATATTACTGCAGTGGTCAGAAAATATCAAAATGATCTGGATAGTTTGGATAAAGTCCAGCAATTGGTACTTGAAGATTTTCTGATGCTGAATGATCAGGATGTCAGCGAGCACAGTCACGGTTTTAGCTGTTTGGGCAGTACCATGAAACAAGCCGGATCCAAGCAGGCCTTTTATAATATTGATTATACTATTAATGCCCATTTTGCCGAATTGCTGCAACAGACTTCAGCGCATTACTTGCTGTTGAGCGCGATGGGCGCCAACTCCCAGTCTCATTTTTATTATAATCAGGTTAAAGGCCAGCTAGAAGAATATGTACAGACCTTGAGTCTGGATAAAATCAGCCTGATTCGGCCTTCATTATTAATTGGCGAACGTCCTGAGCAGCGTTTTTTGGAGGATGCCGCACAGCAGGTTTATCATAAAATATCGCGTTTTATTCCGGATGGTTTTGCTTATAAGCCAGTGACAGCCGAGCAGGTAGCTCATACTATGGTCGAGGCCGCGCTGACTCAGACGGTAAAATTTGAAATTTATGATAATTTACGCATACAAAAAATGAAATGAGGGGAAACACCGTGTCTACAGCAGCATTTGTCACCTGTGACTTATTAGATGATCATCCGGAATTAGAGCTTCAAGTGGTGACACCTTGTCTGGACGGTAAATTTTTTAAGAGTTATGGGGCCCGGAAAACTTTTGGCGGTCAGATTGTGACGGTGAAATGTTTTGAAGATAACTCCCGGGTGAAAGAGTTACTGGCCACAGATGGAACAGGCAAGGTACTGGTGGTCGATGGCGGTGCATCGATGCGCTGTGCCTTGATGGGTGACCTGATTGCGGAATCTGCGGTCAAAAATCACTGGAATGGTGTGATTATTTATGGTTGTGTGCGTGATGTCGATGCGATTGCTGAATTAGACCTTGGTGTGCATGCCTTGGCGGCTATTCCACAAAAGAGCAATCGCAAGGGCGTGGGTGAGGTGGATATCTCCCTCTGTTTTGGTGGAGTCACGTTTAATGCTGGCGATTATGTCTATGCAGACAATAATGGCATTGTGGTCTCTAAAACAGCCTTAGTGGCTTAATTGGCCAAGTGCTACATTAAAGAATAACAACAAAACTGATCTATACCGCGAAAGACAGGATGCTTAGATTCTGTCTTTCAGTTGAATAAAACAAAAACAGGAAAATATTATGTTGGGTCATCAAATTAAAGTTGCACAAGCTTTGGCCTCTGCAGTCGCTCAAGGTGGACGTGGCATGGTCGGTACACCATTTCCGAATCAGCCTGAAAAAGCCTTAAAGCTCTATGAATATGAGGGTTCGCCATTTTGTCGCCGGGTGCGTGAAGTCATGACTTTGCTGAATCTGGATTATGAAGTCTATCCATGTCCACGGGGTGGTACTCATTTTCGTCCCGAAGTTCAGCAATTAGGCGGAAAACTCCAGTTTCCATTTCTGGTAGATGAAAATACGGGCGATCGACTTTATGAATCGCAAGATATTATTCATCATCTGTTCAAGCACTATGGCAAAACAGGCAAGACACCCAAAAAATATGCTCACTATCCCAAAATTCCGGTGGCTGCAATTGCTGGCACAGTCATCAACGGTTTACGCGGAGGAATGGTGAATCCCAAGATCAAGGATCGGCCAACACCTGAACAGTTACTAGAATTATGGGGTTTTGAGGCCAGTCCTTATACCCGGATCGTACGCGCCGTGTTGAGTGAGCTGGAAGTTCCCTTTATTTTTCACAATGTCGCCAAAGAACGCTGGCAGGATTATGGGCCAGCCAAGTTGCGCTTAAGACCGGGGAAATATGAACCACTACCAGGCGGGAAGCGTGAACATTTATTTGAAATGATGGGAAATAATATTCAGGTTCCTTATCTGGTCGATCCAAATACAGGCGTGAATATGTTTGAATCAGCTGAGATTGTAAAATATTTAAAACAGCAATACGGCGCCGCTTAAAATATTCAGCCTATTAAAACTCTAAAATTGTGCTTAAGAAATGCCATTCACTGCGTAGATGGCATTTTTTTATGCTGGTTTTAAGCAGACGGTATTTAGAATATCCCTATGAGGCTAGAAAGAAATAGCATAAAAATGAAATAAATCATGATTTTTAGAGTTTTTTTGGTTATATTTTACTCTTCAAGGTGACATAACAATAAATATAAGGGGCGTGCTTATGACAGCACTAGAGGCAGTCTTGCCAGTACCTGTATTAATCGTTGAAGATGAGTATGTCATTCAACGACGTTTAAAAATTATATTAACCAATTTGGGCTATAGCGAAGATGTTCTGCTCTTTGCCAATAATCTTAAAGAAGCATATTTCATTTTAAAACAACAGCCGATTTCACTGGCATTGGTCGATTTGGGGCTGCCGGATGGAAGTGGGATTTCGATTATTGAAAAAATTCGCGAAAATGACGCACAAACTCTGATTTTGGTGGTTTCGGCCTGGAGTACGCAGAACAGTTTATTTACCGCAATTCAGGCGGGTGCCACCGGTTATGTATTAAAAGAACGCGATGATGTGGAGGTCACTCTGGCGATCCGCAGTATTTTACGGGGTGGCGCGCCAATTGATCCTTTTATTGCGCGGGAAATTCTCAAGCAGATTTCTATACCTGCTTCATCACCACCAGTCGAACGCAACCACTCGGATGCCGAGCAGGAAGTGCTGACCCATCGGGAAAAAGAAATTCTGTCACTGGTCGCACAAGGCCTGAGTAATCGAGAGATTGCCGAGCAACTTTGTGTGTCACGTTATACCGTCGAAAGTCATATCAAGCATATTTACCGGAAACTCTCGGTCAGTCGGCGTACCAAGGCAGTCAGTACCGCACGGCATTTAGGAATTCTGTGATGCATCCAGCTCGTTCTGGAAGCAGGCAGCGACAGAGATTGCAATGGATCGGTATTTTGCTCTTTTGCTGCTGGCTGTGTCTGTTAAGTGGTATGAGTCAGGCGCAAAGCCATTTTCAGATTAATGATCTTTGTCAGGTGAAGATCGACTATATTCAGAAGGTTCAGGCTCAGGGTCCTACCGAGATGCCGAAATCGGGCTGGCAAAGCGTACGTTTGCCGGATAACTGGCAGCGTAACTGGAAAGATTATCATGGTGGGGCCTGGTATAAAATTGTTTGGAACTGGTCATGCCAAGACAATATTCGTCTTGCAGAACCGATTGCCTTTTCCATTGATTATATTAATTCGGCTGGCGCCGTGTTCCTGAATGGTGATTTACTCTGGTCAGATCAGCACCTGCAAGAACCATTGTCAAAAAGTTGGAATATGCCGCGTTACTGGATTTTGCCCATCAGTGGCTTAAACAAGGACAGCAATGAAATTCTGGTTTATGTACAGGGTTATAGTTTTCAGAACGCCGGACTGGGTAAAATTGAATTTAATAATGTGCTGGTCAATAGCCAGAAGCATTTAGGCGAAATCTGGGATCGCCGCACGCTGTTTCAGATGAATATGATTTTCTCAGCAATGATTGGGATCATCTGCTTCATTGTCTGGCAATTTCGACGTTCAGAAACCACCTTTGGCTGGCTGGCACTCAGTTCATTCCTATGGATTCTGTTTATTTCCAATGTGCTGACCACAGAAAGCTTTCCGTTTCGCTCCAGCATCGCGGCCAGCAAAGCCAATATGCTTTGTTTTATTGCCTATATCCACTGTTTTAGTCTGTATTTGATCCGCTTTTTAAAACAGAGATTTAAGTATGTGGAGCGGGGATTTATCCTGATCACGCTTTTATTTGCTCTGCTGATTGTGATGAGTTCCTTGGATTATCTGGGGCAGATACTGGGCACAGCATTTATTTTCTATGTGGGATTATTTATAAGCTGTATTATTTATGTGAGCTATTACGCAATTAAAACCCGCAATGGGGAATATCTTTTCCTGATGCTGTGTCTCTGGGGGATTTTGTTATGTGTAATCGTAGATCTGATCATTTTAAGTCAAACGGCAATTAGTGATTTTTCACCTTTATCACCCTATACCTCACCAATTATTACCCTGTTTGTGGTGCTGATTATGGCCACGCGGTTGAATCGTAATGTCAGGAAAATCGAAAAATTTAATAGCCAGTTAGAACGTAAAGTCCAGCAGGTCAGCGCTGATCTGAATAAAAGCCTGAACGATAAACATCAACTGGAGCTGGATAATGTCCGCTTACAGGAGCGGATTAACTTATCGCATGAACTGCATGATGGGCTAGGAGGCTCGATTGTGCGCTCTATGATTCTGGTCGATCAGAGTACTGACAGCATTCCCAACCGACAGTTTCTTTCTATGCTGAAATTGCTTAGAGATGATCTCAGACAAATCATTGATAGTGGTTCGTCTATCGAAAATAAAGTACCGGAAACCCCGCTACTTTGGATTGCCCCGGTACGTTATCGTTTTACCCAGTTGCTGGAAGAGATAAATATTGAGGTTGAATGGTTATTTCCAAAAGTCTGGCAGCGTGAACCGACCGCATTGCAATGTTTGACCCTGATTCGGGTGGTCGAAGAAAGTCTGACCAATATCATTAAGCACAGTCAGGCCAGTCAGGCGAAAGTTAGTCTGGAATATTTTCTGCCACATCAACTCACCTTAAGTATTCAGGATAATGGCGTTGGGTTTGATGCTGAAATAGTGCAAAAAAATGGTCTGAGTATTGGGATGCGCAGCATGAAAATGCGGGTCGAACGTATGGGAGGCGTGTTTCAGATTGAGTCCGAGCAAGGAAATACGCTGATTCGGGTGGTACTGGAACTTTATCAGCCTTAAGTAGCTAGAATTCTAGACTCTAAAAATAAAAAAGAGGATCATGTGATCCTCTTAAAATTATTGCCTAAATAGAACCGTGGAAAGATTACTCGTCTTCTGGCGGTGGAACCAGCATCAACACGGCTTCATTTAATAATGCAGCAACATCTTCCAGAATTTCTTCATCAGCGAAGTCTTCACCGAATAACAGCGCTTCACCATCTGCAAGCTGTTTGAGTTTTGCGGTAAATGTCTCAGAGATGCACACACCCTCACCATTTGCCCAGAACAGAACGTCGCCGTCCGTTTCAGTATAAAGCAGGCGTGACGCAGGTTCAAGCATCAGGCTATAGCCCTGATCGAGTGCTTCTTCCAGATCACCTGTACCGATTTCTTCTGCTTCAGGCAGGTTTTCAGGATATTTAGGTTCGGACATCAAGCTCATGATGGCATCTTCGAGAACATTGGAATTATGCAGTTGCTGCATGATCTGTTCTTTCAGATATTCCAGCTCATTGCTGCTCACTTCACCGATAGCACCGACTTGATCACGGATGATATCCAGCAATGGGTTACGCAGCGTTTCATTTTCAGAGAATTTATCCCCGACACGATCCATCATGTCACTGATATTTGGCATGCGGAAACCGAATGAATAAGTCAGGCAGTCATCTTCAGCCACGCCGTAATGAGCCAGACCAGGCGGCACATAGAGCAAGTCGCCAGGTGCCAGCACTTCATCAAAGTTCACTTCTATTTCAGGTAATAATTTAAGTGGTTGACCTGGAACGAATGCCGTTTCGGCATCACACATTTGCCCAAGCTGCCAGCGACGGTGGCCATGGCCTTGTACCAGAAATACATCATAGAAGTCGAAATGTTTGCCGACTGAACCGCCTTGTGGAGCATAAGACACCATAATGTCATCGCGACGCCATTGTGGAATAAACGGGAATTTTTTCCAAAGCGCCGACAGGTCAAATGAATAGTGATCTACAGCCTGAACCAAAAGTGTCCAGAGTTTTGGCATTTTCTGGAAATCTGCTTTGAGTAAAGGCGAAGATTTCACGTTCCATTGATTCGGATCACGATCTTTCTGCTTGATGAGGCGGGCAGTGACATGTTCTTCAAGCGCAAGTTCCATCACATCATTGGGTTCAAGCAAACTGGCGATTTCAGGCATCGCATTACGCACCAGTAAAGGTTTCTTTTGCCAGTATTCGCTAAGGAATTGTTCAGCGGTAATACCGCCTAATACGTCTAAAGGTTGAGACATAGATTACAGCCTGAATTTAAATGGGAGATTAAGGAACCAAAATTTTTAATTCACGAAGAATATGACAGAGCTTGATCATCGGCATGCCCATCAGCGTGGTCTGATCTTGTCCGATCATTTCTTCAAACAAGCTAATACCGAGGCTTTCACATTTGAAACTGCCTGCACAATGTAACGGCTGTTCAATTTCGACATAGCGCTCGATTTCGGCCTGAGAAAGTTTACGAAACTTGACTTTATAGTGTTCGATCAGCGTTTGCTCGAAACCCGTCGATTGTTGCTGCACACTGAGCGCCGTACTGAAATAGACAATCTTATCCGAATTGGCTTGCAGCTGGCGAATAGCTTTTTCAGTCGTTAACGGTTTGCCAATAAAAATATCCGGTGCACCTTCACGCCATGCCACCTGATCCGAGCCGATCACAATCGCTTCAGGATTCTGTTCGGCAATATATCTGGCTTTCTCGAAAGCCAGTCGTTGTGCCAGATCATCTGCGTGATTTTCCCCGCGAGGAGATTCATCGATATCCGGTACCATGGAAATGTAATCAATATGCAGACGATCCATCAGCGCTTTGCGGGTTTGACTGGATGATGCCAAGATAATCTGTGCAGAATTCATTAGACAGCATATTCCTCAAGAATATTTAACGGTACATAAGCCAGAACAGCTTTGTGGCAGGCTTGCAGCTTGATTGGAGGTGCTTGACCTGCTTCATAGGCTTCGACCCAGCGCGTTACGCAGATACACCAGAAATCGCCAGGTTGCAGGCCCGGGAAATCCAGTTCGGGCAAAGGCGTAATCAGGTCATTACCGACTTTTTGAGAAAAATTCAGAAATTCTGAGGTCATCTGCGCGCATACCGTATGCTGCCCCAGATCAGTGGTCGCAGTATGGCAAAAGCCATTGCGGAAATAACCGGTAATCGGATCGAAGCAGCAGCTTGATAAAGGCTCACCTAACACGTTCAAACGGTTAAGATTTGGATCAGGATGTATCGACATAGGCACTGAATCTAAAAGAAGCTTTTTTCTATCATAACAAAACTTTGGCATTCAGAATGTTTTCTGCAAAAGATGCTAACCTTTTTCTGCATAATCATTTAAAATCGGCTGGTTTTAATATCTATAAAGTGAGCTCTACATGAACTTTCAGCGTATGACTGACCTCGATTTAGCAGGTAAACGTGTTCTGATCCGTGAAGATTTAAACGTTCCTGTTAAAAATGGTGTGATCACCAGCGATGCGCGTCTTCGTGCAGCATTGCCAACCATTCAAGCAGCAGTTGAAAAAGGCGCTGCAGTAATGGTGTATTCTCACCTTGGTCGTCCGGTTGAAGGTGAGCCTAAAGCTGAACAATCGCTTGCACCTGTAGCGGCTTACTTGACTGAAGCTTTGGGTCAAGACGTAAAACTATTTACCGACTACCTAGATGGCGTTGAGGTTCAGCCGGGTCAAGTTGTGTTACTTGAGAACTGCCGTTTTAACGTTGGTGAGAAGAAAAACAATCCTGAACTTGCTGCAAAATATGCAGCGCTGTGTGATGTATTCGTGATGGATGCATTCGGTACAGCGCACCGTGCAGAAGCATCGACTGAAGGCGTAGCGCGTCTTGCTAAAGTTGCAGCAGCAGGTCCTTTATTGGCAGCTGAACTTGATGCACTAGGCCGTGCACTTAAGACACCTGAAAAGCCAATGGTGGCAATTGTTGCGGGTTCTAAAGTATCGACTAAACTTGATGTGTTGACTTCACTGTCTGACATCTGCGATCAATTGATCGTGGGTGGTGGTATTGCCAATACTTTCCTTGCTGCGGCAGGCTATAACGTTGGTAAGTCACTGTGTGAAAAAGATCTGATCGATACTGCAAAAGCCATTGCTGCAAAAGTATCAGTGCCACTTCCAACTGACGTTGTGGTTGCCGATGCTTCTGAAATCAACTTTGAAGATTTCCTGGGTTCATTGGCTGCTGCGAAAGCAACTGTGAAAAATGTTGCCGATGTTGCTGATAACGACATGATTCTGGATGTGGGTCCAGAAACTGCAAAAGCATTTGCAGAAATCCTGAAAACCTCTAAAACCATTCTCTGGAATGGCCCGGTGGGTGTGTTTGAAGTCGATCAATTCGGCGAAGGTACCAAAACTTTATCTTTAGCGATTGCTGAATCTGCCGGTTTCTCGATCGCGGGTGGTGGTGACACATTGGCTGCAATCGACAAGTACGAAGTAGCAGATAAAATTGGCTATATTTCTACGGGTGGTGGTGCATTCCTCGAATTCGTTGAAGGTAAAACCCTTCCTGCAGTTGCGGTACTCTTAGAACGTGCTTGATTGCATGTCCTAAGCTAAAAAGCTGGCCAAGTGCCAGCTTTTTTATGTCATTTTTTTGACAATGAAAACTTACCCTTCATGGCTTCGTCATGAAAATGCAATAAATCTGTCATAAGATGCAGTCATTAAATCACCAAATGATGAGATCACGTGATGAAAAAACAGTTAACTTTGGCAGCTTTATTCGCTGCATCATTGGCATTGACTGCATGTGCGAAACAGGAAAATGCACCGGTCGCTGAAACAGAAAGCTCGGCAGCAGTAGCCAATGAGACTATAACACCAGAGCAGCAAGCAGCGATTGATGCCATTGACCAGCCAGTTTTAGATGAAAAAAATACCGATATTCCAGCTGAAATTGCCAATGCGCCAGCAGATGAAGCAACTGCAGACCAGTCAGTTACAGCGACTTCTGAGCCTGTAGCACCTTAATCCAGTGCATGTGAGACAAAATCCCTGCAAAAGCAGGGATTTTTTTTAAATAGTGTTATTTGTTGCTGAATTGAAACCTTTGAACATGTAGAATATGTGGCATTCACTGGGAGGATATTATGGCTCTTATTTCATTGCGCCAGCTCTTGGATCACGCCGGCGAACATGCTTACGGCGTACCAGCATTTAACGTAAACAACTTAGAACAAATGCGTGCAATTATGCTTGCAGCAGATGCAACCAATTCACCTGTTATCGTACAAGCATCTGCGGGTGCGCGTAAATATGCAGGTGCTCCGTTCTTGCGTCACCTGATTTTGGCTGCAATTGAAGAATGGCCACATATTCCAGTGGTAATGCATCAAGACCACGGTACGAGCCCTGACATTTGTCAACGTTCAATCCAGTTAGGCTTTTCATCAGTGATGATGGACGGCTCACTGGGTGAAGACGGTAAAACACCAACTTCATATGAATATAACGTTGATGTGACTCGCCGTACAGTTCAAATGGCACATGCGTGTGGCGTATCTGTTGAAGGTGAAATCGGTTGTTTGGGTAGCCTTGAAACAGGTATGGCAGGTGAAGAAGATGGCGTAGGCGCAGAAGGTGTACTGGATCATTCTCAACTCCTGACTTCAGTTGAAGAAGCACGTAGTTTCGTTGCTGATACCAATGTTGATGCGCTTGCGATTGCAGTAGGTACTTCACACGGTGCGTACAAGTTCACGCGTCCACCTACAGGTGATATTCTTGCGATTGACCGCATTAAAGAAATTCACGCAGCACTTCCAAACACGCATCTTGTCATGCACGGTTCAAGCTCTGTGCCTCAAGAATGGTTGGCAGTGATTAACCAGTATGGCGGTGACATCAAGGAAACTTATGGTGTTCCGGTTGAACAGCTGGTTGAAGCGATCAAACACGGCGTGCGCAAGATCAACATCGATACTGACTTGCGTTTAGCATCTACCGGTGCAATGCGTCGTATGATGGCAGAAAAACCAAGCGAATTCGATCCTCGTAAATTCTTCAGCGCAACTGTAGACGCAATGAAGCAAATCTGTATCGATCGTTATGAAGCTTTTGGTACTGCAGGTAATGCAGACAAGATTCGCCCAATTTCTTTAGAAAAAATGGTGTCATACTATAAATAGTTCCCAGTGAATCATTTATAAAAAAAGCCCACTGCAAATGTGGGCTTTTTTGTAGACCTATAAAGACCAAGAATAAGAGCAGCATATGGAACTGATTTTCGCAGCAGCGCTATGTAGCGTTGCGGTCTCAATATTATTAAAAGTCGCCAAAAATAAGGGATTGAGTCCGATACACATGATTAGCTGGAACTATATGACAGCCAGTCTCTTGTGTTTTTTCTGGTTCAAGCCTGATATTCAACATATTTCAATGTCTCAGACGCCTTGGCTACTTATTTTGGCTCTGGGTATTTTACTTCCGAGCATATTCCTTTTTCTGGCCAAAGCCTTACAAACGGCTGGAATTTTAAAAACCGAAATTGCCCAGCGACTTTCTGTAGTCTTGTCACTGGCTGCGGCCTATTTTATTTTTCAGGAACAGTTTAATCAGCTGAAAATACTCGGGATCGCTTTAGGTATTGGCGCAGTGCTGTGCATCCTGTTTTCACATCGACAGAGTACAGGACAGGGCAGTCAGGGCATGTTGTATCTGGGCTTGGTCTGGGTCGGTTATGCATTGATTGATGTATTGTTGAAATATACGACCAGTCTAGGTTTGCAATTCGCCGTGGCGCTGAATCTGATGTTTGTTTGTGCCCTGATCATTTCGATGGGCTATCTGTTATTCAAATATAAAAGCTTGGGCTCCATGCAGAATATAGGCGCTGGTCTGTTATTGGGTGTCCTGAATTTTGCCAATATTGCTTTCTATGTCAAAGCCCATATGCTGCTCAAGGATTCACCTGCGATCGTCTTCGCCGGCATGAATATTCTGGTGGTGGTGTTTGGAGTCATTGCAGGTCTGGTATTCTTTAAAGAGCGGCTCAAACCTGCAAGTACTGTAGGGTTGCTGCTAGGCTTGACTAGTGTGATTTGCCTAGCTTATGCAATGTCTGTTTGACATAAGAAGATGCAAATTCAATCGGATGCCGGAGCAGGTCGCCTGCTTCGGCCAGTCCAAGCAGTAAACCCGCCTGTTGGCAGTCAGGACAGTGCGGATAACAATGCTGTTGATCTTTATAGTGTTGGAGATAAATTTTATCGCAATGATGGCATGCAAATTTCAGGGATTTGGAGGTAAGGAGCGACATAGATGACCTCTATTGTTATTCTATTAGATGGTAAATTAAATAAAGCAAAAAATAGGCCCGAACTGATATGGAAAGGGGCGCCTGGCCCCTTTTATAGCATAAAATCCTTACAGTTTGGTGAAAATGTCTTCAGCGGGTAGACGTGATTTCGGCAGTTTGGCATTGAAGTCATTTTCACTGCGATAACCCAAAGTCAGCAAGACAGAGGGAATTAAACCCTGTTCTGCGAGTTGTAATTCTTCACTAATTATCTCTTCATCAAAGCCGCCAATTGGTGTGGCATCGACACCTTCAATTCCGGCAGCCAACAGCATCTGACCGAGCGCAATAAAGGTCTGATTTTCAGCCCAGCGCTGAATATCACCTTTTTCATTACGATAATAATGAATATAGCCTGCACGGGTATTTTTCTGGCCTTCTTTGGCCGATTCATCTTTAAAACGCCCGCTGAGATCATCGCGATTCAGTAAGTTTTCCAGATGCAGCTCATTAATATCGGCTTTGGTGCAAAATAAAATAGTATGTGAAGAATCCAGAACTTTGGGTGCATTGTAGGCATAAGTACCGATCAAAGCTTTGGCAATGCGCTGTTTGGTGGCATCATGATCGGCAATAAAAAAATGCCAAGGCTGAATATTGATCGAAGAAGGTGCAAAACGCAAAACTTCTAATAAACGTTCAAACTGGGCTGCCGGGATTTTCTTGCTAGGATCATAGGCTTTGGTGGCATAGCGGGTCTGTGTGATCTTGAGTAAATCCATCAATGGACTCCAATTTTTTTAAATAAAATGAGGGTAGATGCTCTGGATCTATAAAATTTTCAGATCTGGAGATTATTACAATAAAACAGCATCAGGCAAAGTCTGTTGTTTAATGATCTTGATATAGATTCAAGCAAAACTTAGTGTTGAATCAGATGAAAACCCGGTTTTTGTCTATTGGCATTTTTTAGCAAGAAGCGTGGAAGAGTAAGTATCGCCGGCAATGTGCAAATGGGGCAGTGAATGCGGTTTACAATTATTTTAAAGATAAACTGAAGACCTGGCAGCAAATCGCGTGGTGGATTGGACTGTAAAATGCCAGAAATGAAGCTGAGTGAATAGGCTGTAGAGATTTTTATTCTCAATCAGGAATAATCTGGTTATTTAAATCCAAGTGAATGTTAATGAACCGCCACAAAGAGGAACAATTTGTACGAAAAACAGCTTAGAGAATAGCGCTGATAAAGTGTGCAAAATAATTATTTAAAAGAATAGGGTTAATCTTTATTTGTAATGACAATGTATGTTTGCTTTCTATTAAATAAGCATGTATGCTTATAGATACTTCGAGCGGGTATAGTTCCCGCTTTTATTATTTCTAGCTAATTGTGATTCACTTTTGGTTCAAGCTTGAGCTTGAATAACATCTAGTAACTACAGAATTATTATACAAATTTGGTTTTCTTAATCTCTTTGTACAGTCACAAAAAGCTCATTTTATGAGTAAATATTTTGAATATATTAAATGAATGGCATACCGCTACAGCCGTAAATGGTGGCGAAATTAATGTTAAACTGGTTCCTTTAAAGCGTAAGCAAAACACTCAGGATGGTTTTATCTGGGTAGAAGTTGGAAAAATGATCCAGCTACAAACAGGTGAAGAAATTCTGTTTAACCTTGATGGTAAAAGTTTCTATACCGGTGTGAATAAGCTTTATCGTCTGTGCTAAGCAAACACATATCTTAAAAAAAGTGGCCGATTAATATCGCCACTTTTTTAGTTTTAGGGTCTCGAAATCTTGGTTTTCCTGAATTTCCAGTATCTCGGCACTGTCTTCCTTCCAGTCACCCAGTACGATTCTTTTTTTCTGACCTAGCGGATGAATGGCTGCGCGATGCGTATGGCCATGGATCAATACGTCAAGGTCTTGTAATGCCAGCTCAACGGCCTGATCATTAACATCCATCACTTCATAGCTTTTAAACTGCTGCGCCTGATGACTTTGCTGACGAAAACCATTGGCTAGTTTTTTACGGAAAGACAGCGGTGTACGCTTTAATAAGCCTAGTAGAAGTGGATGCCGGATAATCTTTTTAAAGCGCTGATAAGCGATGTCATCGGTACACAGTGCATCACCATGTTCCAGGCGAAAACGTGTTCCTGCAATGTTCAGTTGGTCTATCTCAGGAAGTAGCTTTCCGCCAAATTGAGCTAAAAACTTGCTGCCGAGAACAAAATCCCGGTTGCCTGCCTGAAAATATACCTGATTGCCAGCCTGAATAAACTGTTTTAAGGCAGTGACAATTTCGTCCAGCCATGGGGCTGTATAGTCATCACCGACCCAGGCATTGAACCAGTCACCCAAAATATACAATCGGGTATTTTGATCTTGATATTCGGTCAATAAATCTAAAAACCCCCGAACAAGTCGAGGGTGATCAGGTGACAAATGTAAATCTGAGATAAACAGATAGGTCACGAATCTTTTCCTTATTTTTTAATCCCACCTAACCTCCCTTACTTATACTTCATTTAAAGCAGTGCTTTAAATTTTGTTCAGGAAGGAAAGTCCCTCTTTTTTAAAGAGGGATTTAGGGAGATTAATTATTCAGAAATGATTTTTGCAGACTCAATAACCACATTTTCTAGTGGAACATCAGCGTGGTAGCCACGGTTGCCAGTACGAACGCCTTTAATTTCGTTGACAATGTCCATGCCGTCAGTCACTTTACCAAATACTGCATAACCCCAACCTTGTGCTGTTTTACCAGAATGGTTAAGGAATGCGTTGTTGCCAACGTTAATGAAGAATTGAGCAGATGCAGAATGTGGAGCTTGCGTACGCGCCATGGCAATTGTGCCCAAATCGTTAGTTAAGCCATTGTCTGCTTCATTTTCGATTGCATCACGGGTCGCTTTTTCTTTGAAGTTTTCATCCATACCACCACCCTGGATCATGAAACCATCAATCACACGGTGGAAAATTACGCCGTCATAAAAACCGTCACGCACATATTCTAAAAAGTTAGCCACTGTTTTAGGTGCTTTTTCAGCATTGAGTTCAAGAACAATACGACCTTTATTGGTGTTTAATTCGACTTGAGGAAAACTCATTGTGTAATCTCCTAATCATGGACGAGTGCCATGGTTTTTTCTGAATGAGTGAAGCATAAGCAAACTACAATCGACTAGGCAAGTAAAAACATTATTTTCTTTGTTAAAAGCATAAAAATAGTACCTTATTTATACGTTGATTTATCAAGGCATTTCAGATATTGCCCTATCAGGCACCCTATTTTGAATTGGCGTAAATTAATGATTTTACTGCTTGTACAAGCACTGATATTTTAGTTTCAGGCAACTCGCCGTATTTTCATTTTTTAAAATGGGTGAATTGAAATCAAATACCATAGTTAGCGGTTGAGAGATTATTCACCTCTAGTTAAACTAAGGAACTTTGATAATGAATATGCGTACAACCTGTGCGATTAAATATTCGTTAATCCCTTTTTAACTTTAGAAGTGAATGATTGATCATGAAGCCAAATGATGTTGTGACATCTCTGCCCGAGAACCCGACCCAAAAGAACAATGCAGTCGATTCAGTGCAGCAGCAAGAACAACAACCGGGCTTGGACTTTGTACGTCAGGTCATTACGGATGATTTAGCCGCTGGTCGTACCCAACAGATCGTCACGCGTTTTCCGCCTGAGCCAAATGGCTACTTACATATTGGCCATGTGAAAGCAATTTGCTTGAACTTTGGGATTGCTGAAGAATTCCAGGGTGTGTGTAATCTTCGTTTTGATGATACCAATCCGGATGCTGAAGAACAGGAATATGTTGATGGTATTGCCAATGATGTGAAATGGTTGGGCTTCCAGTGGGAGGGCGAGCCGCGCTATGCATCGAGCTATTTTGATCAACTTTATACATGGGCGGTTCAGCTGATTGAACAGGGTGATGCCTATGTGGATTTACAAAGCCCCGAAGACATCCGTTTAAACCGCGGTAACTTTGTCGAGCCGGGTAAGAACTCGCCACAACGTGATGCAACTGTTGCAGAGAATCTGGAACGTTTTGAGAAGATGCGTAGCGGTGAATATGCTGAAGGTCAGGCTGTTTTACGCGCTAAAATCGATATGACCTCACCGAACGTACATATGCGTGATCCGATCTTGTATCGTATCTTGCATTCAGCGCACCATCAGACAGGCGATACATGGAAAATTTATCCAATGTACGACTATGCGCATCCATTGTCTGATGCGATTGAAGGCATTACTCACTCGCTTTGTACATTAGAGTTCCAGGATCACCGTCCGTTCTATGACTGGGTGGTGGCAAAGGTTAAATCACCATCTGTGCCACGTCAGTATGAATCTAGCCGTTTGAACGTGGATTACACCATCACCTCGAAACGTAAATTACGTAAACTGGTTGAAGGTGCTCATGTGAATGGTTGGGACGATCCACGTATGCCGACCGTAGTCGGTATGCGTCGCCGTGGTTTTACACCTGAAGGTCTGCGTGATTTCTGTCAGCGTGTCGGTGTATCGAAAGTGGATGGCAGTATTGTGGATGTCGCGATGCTGGAATATTGCATCCGCCAGTCTCTGGAAAATACTGCAGCGCGTGGTATGGCCGTGTTAAATCCACTGAAAGTGACCTTAAGTAACTTGCCAGCAGATATGGATCTGACCCATTCACGTCATCCGAACGTGGATATGGGGGAGCGCGTGATTCCTTTAACCACTGAGCTGTTTATTGACCGTAAAGACTTTGAGGAAGAACCACCAAAAGGCTTTAAACGTCTGATTCCAGGTGGTGAAGTACGTTTACGTCATGCCTATGTGATCAAATGTGATGAAGTCATTAAAGATGAAAATGGTGAAGTGGTTGAGCTGAAATGTTCGATTGATCCTGAAACTTTGGGTAAGAATCCTGAAGGCCGCAAGGTGAAAGGTGTGGTTCACTGGGTATCTGCGACTAAAGGTGTGCCTGCCGAAGTCCGTATTTATGAACGTCTGTTCACTGAGTCGGATCCTGAAGTGGGTGATGACTTCCTGGCCAACTTGAACCCTGAATCCTTAAAGGTGGTTCAAGCCGTGATTGAGCCGGCATTGGCGCAAGCTCAACCGGAAGATCGCTTCCAGTTTGAGCGTGAAGGTTACTTCGTTGCCGATCAATACGATCATAATAGCAAGAAACCAGTATTTAACCGTATTCTTGACTTGAAAGACAGTTTCAAGCCAGGCAAATAATCAGGTTTAAATCAGATATTAAAAGCCCAACTTCGGTTGGGCTTTTTCAATACAGCAGGGAAAATGCCATGATTGTGCGTGATAAAAACAATAGTATCGGTTTACTGTTTGCCTGGCAGGGCACAATTTTGCCTAAGGTATTGCCGGCTTTAGTCTTGGTGGTCTTTATTTCCGGCCTACTGGTCTATTTGAGTCAGGCACATTTTGTGAATCTTCCTGCCGTACCCGCAATCGGCTTTACCATTTTTGGTGTGATTCTTTCGATCTTTCTCAGCTTTAGAAATACGGCATGTTATGAGCGCTGGTGGGAAGGGCGCAAGCTCTGGGGAGCGCTAATCGCCACCACACGTCATTTATGCCGGGACAGCCATGTGCTGGATGATCAGACCCGCGAGGTCTTGTTATATCGCATGATGCTGTTTAGCCATCTGTTGCGTGACCGGCTCAGACAGCAAGTACAAAGTATTCAGCATTACCAAACAACCACGCATTTTGAAAATATGGCATTCGATCAGTTGCTCGTGCAAATCAATCCTTCACAATGGGTGCTGGAACAGATGCAAAAGGAGTTGGTTCAGCAATATAAGCAGGGCAACATCAGCGATATTATTTATAACAATTTGAATCAGCATACTGTGGCCTTGGGCAATATTCAGGCCGGTTGTGACCGGATACTGTCGACGCCATTGCCATTTTCTTATTCGGTACTGTTACATCGTGCAGTGTATTCGTTCTGTTTTATTTTACCTTTTAGTTTGCAGGCCAATCTGGGCCTGTGGACGCCGATTCTGGTCGGGTTGATTGCTTATATGCTCTTAGGCCTAGATGAGCTCAGTGCTGAGCTAGAAGAGCCTTTTGGGCTACAGGATAATGATCTGCCACTCGATTCAATGGTACGACTGGTAGAACGGGAAACCTTAAGCTCTTTGGGTAAAGGTTTACCTGAAGCGATTCAGGCCAAAAAAGGTTATTTAACCTGATCTGTTCCTTTTAATATCAAAGTTTAAACCCGAACTCAAAATTTCTTACTAACAAAAAATCATCGGCAGGCTGAGCTTTAAATTAACGATGTTTAAGATTAGTCAGGTCTGACACTTTCGTTTTAGCCTGATCTTGCAATTCACGGTATTGTTGCAAACGCAGATTGGCTTTATCTCTAAGCTTCTTCTTGATGTACAAGGCCAAGGCAAAACTCGTCGTGGTCAGAGTCAGGAACATGCTGTTCATGAAGCTCATCATCGAGCTGATATAACCAATCGTGGTCAGGCGATTCATCATATAGATCACTTGCGGGCTGCTTTCTACGCCAGTAATCGCCCAAGTACACAGATGTTCGCAATTATTGATAATTAAATGATAATTATTTTCATGCATTCTGGAACGCATGCGACGCACAACTTTACGGCCTTTATATTTCGCCGAGTCATAATGTTGCACATGAATCGCTTTGCCATGACTGAATTTTTCAATAGAGGTTATTTCAATGGGGCGTTTCTTAAATAAATGTGCAAAGCCCGAATAATGAATAACACGACCACGTCCAGCGTATATCCCATGATGGGTATAACCGAAATGTTTAACCATAAGATGTGCTCCTATGGGAAACCGTTTAGTCTGTTGCATATCAGAATTAAGCCATTTAAAAAAGCATTGTAGTTTAATAGCAAGTGTACTGCCTTTTGCTAAATTAATCGACGCTTTGCTTGAGTTTAGGCAGACAAGCAATAGGCGTATGCAGCAAGTGACTTGATCACCTGTATGGCAGAATTCAGATGAACATCTGTTCAGCAACACCCATAAATAGCCTAAGCTAACTTTTACATTTCAATAAAATCAGAAAAAGTGAGAGGAAGAAGTGTTCAGATTTATTACCAATTACTCAATAGAAGGCAGAAGGTTGTGTAGTCGGATTTATACAATTGAACTCTCTAAGTTTGGTTCTTCTTCAATGTAATTAAAGCGACAGATATAAAAAAAGCACCTGGTTACACAAGTGCTTTTTTTGATCAAGCTAGAGCCTTTGCCGATTACTGCAAGGGCAAGTGTTGAAGTTCATTCAGTTCCTTACGGCTATAGCCGCGTGATACAAGAACCTTTTTGATTCCGATGATGATCTCTTCATCAGTTGCTTTAGACAAAGCTTCAAGAAGCTGTTCATTTGTCTTGAAAGAGCAATCATTTTCTACACAAGCAATCTGATTCTTGTGTTCATTGTGTTGTTCCACAGAAAACAACTTTTGCCAAAAACTCATAGAGCCTTCATACAACAACCTAACATAGAGTGAAATATAGCCAATTAAATAAATAAAGCAATAGGACCTATGTGATAAAAGCAGCAGTTGGTCTTTAAAATTTCCGATTGAAGCTCAAAGAGCTAACGATATTTTTAGCTTTACAAATGATAATTTGTTATTAAGTTAATGATTTAAGATATAAAAAAAGGAATTTCGAAAAACTCCTTTTTTGTAACAAGAAAATAAATTGAAACAAATTCTTTATCTTCTTTCTAACAATACTCCCGTTTCTACATGGTGCGTATATGGAAATTGGTCAAACATGGCGAATTTGCTGATTTTATGGGTTTGAGACAACTGTTTCAGATTGTCATGCAATGTGTCTGGATTGCAAGAAATGTAAATAATGCGTTGGAAGCGCTGTAATAGTTTAAGCGTTTTATCATCAATACCGGCACGCGGTGGATCGACAAATACCGTATCAAAGTCATAAGTCGCAAGATCAATATTGGCTTCTTGCAGGCGGCGGAAAACACGCTCGCCGTTGTAAGCTTGGGTGAACTCTTCTGCAGAAAGACGCGCGACCTGAATATTCTCAATCTGGTTTTGCTCAATATTCCACTCAGCCGCATAGACTGAAGATTTGGCTAACTCGGTTGCCAGAACACGGCGAAACTTGGTCGAGAGTGGCAGGGTAAAGTTACCATTACCACAATATAATTCCAGCAAATCTTGATCAGATTGCTCTGCCGCATCACATGCCCATTCCAGCATGTTTTGGCAGACTTGGGCATTCGGCTGGGTAAAGCTGCTTTCGATCTGTTTGTATTGATAGGTACGATCAAAAACAGAAAGTTCTTCCACCACATACTCATCAGACAGGACAAACTTCTGTCCACGGCTGCGGCCAATTAACTTGATATTTAACTGTTCTGCCAGTGCTTTGGCTGCCGGTTCCCAGCTTTCATCCAGTTTACGATGATAAATCAGAGAAACCAGAACCTGACCACTTAAGGTCGCCAGAAAATGTACTTCAAACAGACGTGTCGATAATAACGGATTTGCTTTGAGCGCTTGCAGCAATTTAGGCATCAACTGATTGATGCTGAGGTCTGCAACCGGAAATTCATCAATGCGGATGACTTTTTTCTGTTGATCTTCATTGCGCTCGAACATGGCATAGAACATGTCATCCTCAGTATGCCAGATCCGAAATTCAGCACGCATGCGGAAATATTTTTCAGGAGACTGGAATACTTCGAGGGCAGGTGGTTGATATTCGGCAAACTGAGCGCTGATGCGTTCAATTTTGGCATCGAGTTGTTGCTGATAAGATGAAGTCATATGCAGTAAGAAGTCGCAAATATTTTAAAGCGCAAATGGTAGCAAATAATTGCTGATCTGCCTAAGCCTATTGTGGCTGAGCGGCTTTAAAAACTGCATAAAAAAGACCAAACCCTCTGAGGAGAAAAATTTGGCCGTAAAGAGGAAATCATGAACAGAAAAATGACAAGATGATTCGATTAATTTAGAGATGACTCATCGTCATCAAACTGGCATTGCCACCGGCTGCTGCCGTATTGATGCTAATGGCCCGTTCAAGCACCAATCGCTCCACCGGAATGTCATGATTGCCTGAGTTTAAATGCGTGATTCCTACAATGGGGCCTTTTCGAGCCGCAATACGCTTCTGTAAATCAATCAATTCCGCAGCATCACCATGATGTAATACAGCATCAAATTCCCCACTTTCAATGTCTTGAATCACTTTGAATCGGGCAGCAACTGCTTTTGGCATTGTTTGTAGATATTTCAGCACAAAAGTATTTTCAGCCAATACTGCAGGGCGACTGCCGACCGATAAAATGGCCAAAATTTGCTGAATCTGGTCTTGCTCGGTGTGCGCCAAAGATAGAACACTTTCACGTGGCAAGATCATGTACTGGTTTTCTTCGCCGGTTGGACCTTGCAAACTAAAGCTTTGTCCGGTCGCAATCTGGCTGGGTGCTTTTAAGGAGATTGTGGGGAAAGTTTTAGAGGCCCAAGCCTTAAATTCCTGGACTGGTTTGTGTTCAATAGGGGCTTGATCAGATCGCATGGCATAAGGCTGCGCCAGTTTCTTCTCGGAAAGCTGCTGCATTAAACGGTAGATGTAAAGCGGCCCACCAGCTTTAGGGCCAGTACCGGACAAGCCTTCACCACCGAAAGGCTGAACACCCACAACTGCACCGACGATATTACGGTTGATATACAAGTTACCGACTTCTGCTCGCGCAATCACGGTTTGTATGGTTTCATCAATACGTGTGTGTAAGCCCATGGTCAGACCATAGCCTTTGCTGTTGATCTGTTCCAATAACTGTTCCAGTTCACCATATTTATAGCTGATCAGATGCAGCACCGGACCAAAGACTTCACGCTCCAGATCGTTCAGGTTTGGAAGTTCAATCAATGTTGGCGGAATAAAGGTGCCTTGGGTTAATTCAGTCTCATCTTGGTCAAACATCAGTTGATGGACTTTGTGACCTTTGCTGCGCATCTGCTGAATATGCGTCTGAATATTTTGCTGGGCCTCAAGATCAATCACCGGACCAATATCGGTTTTTAATAAAATCGGATTGCCGACTCTTAACTGCTGCATGGCACCTTTGAGCATCGTGCGCACAGCATCCAGATTATCTTCTTGCACACAGAGCACACGCAACGCAGAACAACGCTGGCCGGCACTGTCATAGGCAGAATTAACCACATCAAGCACCACCTGCTCAGTTAATGCAGATGAATCGACAATCATGGCATTTTGACCGCCGGTTTCAGCAATCAGGGTCACACTTTCGCCAAACTGGTTCAGACGTTCCGCTACAGTTTTTTGCAGAATATGGGCGACCTCGGTTGAGCCGGTAAACATAATGCCCTGAATGCGTGAATCCGCACTGAGCTGCACACCAATGCTTTCACCTTGACCCGGCAAGAGCTGTAAGACGTCTTGCGGAATGCCCGCTTCCCATAAAATCTGCACCGCTTGTGCAGCAATCAGCGGGGTCTGTTCTGCCGGTTTGGCAATAACGGTATTGCCCGCGACCAGCGCTGCTGAAATCTGGCCGGTAAAAATTGCCAACGGGAAGTTCCATGGACTGATACACAGCACGGTACCCAAAGGTTGAATCTGTGTATTTTCAGCTAAATCCAACATCTGACCGGCATAGTAGCGCAAGAAATCTACCGCCTCCCGGACCTCGGCAATGGCATTGGAATAGGTTTTCCCAGCCTCACGGGACAGAATCACCATCAGTGTCAGCAAACGCTGTTCCATCAGATCCGCGGCTTTATTTAAGCAGGCTGCTCGCTCATTTTTTGGCAAATTGGCCCAGAAACCTTGTGCATTGACAGCTTGCGTTAAGGCAATTTCAGCCTGTTCCTGAGTCGCTTCATAGACTGTACCGACTACATCCTGATGTTGTGCCGGATTGATAATTTGCACTGCGTTACTTGTGTCGGTCACTGTAAACGCCGTTCCCATGGCTGCTGCCTGAAATTGTGTGTTTTTCAGGCTGGCAGCGACTTCATTTAAGGCGCTCAGCTCTGCATCATTGGCGAGATCCAGACCCGATGAGTTAATACGTGTGCCATACAGATCTTGCGGATAAGGAATATGCGGATGCTTGGCACCGATCATGACTTCCTGCTGTGCAGCTTTTAAAATCGTTTGTTGTGGATTCTCAATCAAATCTTCGATATTTAGGGTTTTGTCGGCAATCCGGTTGACAAAAGACGTATTTGCGCCATTTTCCAGCAAACGACGCACCAGATAAGCCAATAAGGTTTCATGATTGCCGACTGGCGCATAAATGCGACAAGGGACACCGAGTTTATTCGCCGATTTGTCGCCCACCACATTTTCATACAAGGGTTCGCCCATGCCATGCAGACACTGGAATTCATATTGACCCGCATAATACTGCTCAGGTTGCGCCAGTTGGTAAATCGTGGCCACCGTTTGTGCATTATGGGTGGCAAATTGCGGATAGATATAATCCGGTTCAGCCAATAATTTACGCGCACAGGCGATATAAGATAGATCGGTATGCACCTTACGAGTGAATACCGGATAGTCCGACATGCCTTCAATCTGTGCTTTCTTGATCTCGCTGTCCCAATAGGCACCTTTGACCAGACGAATCATCAGGCGTTTCTGACTACGTTTGGCCAGATCCACAATATAATCCACCACATAGAAACAGCGTTTTTGATAGGCTTGAATCACAAAGCCAATGCCTTTCCAGTCTTGTAATTGCGGCTCAAAACACAGGCGTTCAAGCAGTTGCAAGGAAATTTCCAGACGGTCAGTTTCTTCGGCATCAATGTTTAAACCGATATTGTACTGTTTCGCCAAGACCGCGAGTTTAAGCATTTTTCCATACAGTTCATCATGTACACGATCCATCTGTGCGCGCTGATAACGCGGATGCAGGGCAGAGAGTTTGATGGAAATGCCCGGGCCATCATAAACGTCTTTATCCTGCGAGGCTTGTCCGATGGCATGAATCGCTTGCTGATAATCCTGATAATAGCGTTCCGCATCCGGATCGGTCAGTGCTGCTTCACCAAGCATGTCATAGGAATAACGAAAGCCTTTTTCTTCCAGACGTTCTGCATTTTTCAGCGCCTCATCAATGGTTTCACCCGTCACAAACTGTTCGCCCATCATGCGCATGGCAACATCGACGGCTTTGCGAATAATCCCACGACCACTGCGCGCCAAAATGCCGGTTAACAGACTGGACAGGCTTTTTTGCTGTGGGGTTTCCATCAGTTTGCCGGTCAGCATCAAGCCCCAGGCTGCAGCATTGACAAACATCAGCTGGCTTTGGCCGAGATGTTCTTTCCAGCTGCCCTGATTGATCTTGTCGCGGATCAACAGGTCACGCGTGGCTTTGTCCGGAATCCGCAATAAGGCTTCTGCCAGACACATCAGGGCAATGCCTTCTTGGGAAGATAAAGAAAATTCCTGCAATAATCCCTGTACGATGCCGGCCTTGCCGCCTGAGCTTTTACGTTCACGCAGTGAATGTGCCAGATCAAAGGCGAGTGCCTGAATCTTGTCGCTGAGTTCGGAGGAAATTTCACTATGCGCCAATAGCTCTTCGACGCATTCGGTCTCTGCACGACGCCATGCAGTATTGATGCGTTGTTCGTATTTATTTTTGTCTTCAAATTCAGTGACGTAATTTGGCTGCTTCATGGCATCTGAACCATAGGTTGGGCTTAGTGTGGTCGGCATAGTGACATCCTGTACTGCTGCAATCAGATCTAGCGGGGCTAACGAGTTTTAATCTATAATCACAGAATATTTGACGAATATCTCACTATAGTTTTTATATTTTTTAGAGAATAATTCTAATGCAGCGTCCTTCTTTGAGCCTAGACCGTATAGATATCCGTATCCTGAGTTTATTACAATCCGATGCCAAATTATCCAATATTAAACTGGCTGAACTGGTGAATTTGTCACCGACCGCGGCACTTGCGCGGGTGCAGAAACTGACCAAAGAAGGTTATATTCTGGGTTATGAAGCCCGCCTGAATCCAGGCCTGCTCAATAACGCCTTTGTGGTTTTTGTAGAGATTTTACTTGATAAAACTACGCCGAATGTTTTAGAAGAATTTTCCCATGCAGTACGACAAATTCCGGAAATTATCGAATGCCATATGATCAGTGGCGGTTTCGATTTTGTGGTAAAAATCCGCTGTGCCAATATGGATGAGTTTCGCAAAATTTCCGGTCAGATCTTGTGGCAATTGCCTGGAATCAAGGAGACGCGCAGTTATCCGGTGATGGAGGTGATTAAAGAAAGTCAGCAGATCCATCTAAAAATACCGGGAAAATCTAAATAATTTGTAGCGTATTAACGACTAATCTAAAAAACACAAAAGGGACTCGAAAGTT
>NZ_JAJKFX010000011.1:0-99074 GCF_022869025.1 Acinetobacter sp. F-1
ACTCGAAAGTCCCTTTTATTGTATTGAATATCCAGACTATTTTTTCATTTCAGCCATTTCTTTTTGATATTCAGCTTTGGCCATTTCAAAACGATGTACCACATCATCACTCGGTGCCTTATCCACTAAGCTGACAATCACGATACTCAGGGTAGCCAGAATAAAACCGGGAATAATCTCGTACAGGCCGGTATCACCCATATAGTTTTTCCAGACGATTACCGTCACCGCACCGACCAGCATGCCGACAATCGCGCCGTTGAGGGTCATACGCTTCCAGAACAGAGACAAGATAATCAAGGGGCCAAATGCTGCACCAAAGCCTGCCCAGGCATAAGCCACCAGACCTAAAACCTTGCTGTTCGGATTAATCGCCAAGGCAATCGCAATTAACGCAATTACTAAAACCATAGCACGACCGACCCAGATCAGTTCTTTTTGCGAGGCATTTTTGCGCAGGAAGCTCTTGTATAAATCTTCAGTCAGGGTGGTTGAACAGACCAGAAGCTGACAGCTCAAGGTGCTCATAATCGCGGCCAGAATAGCTGCAAGTACGATGCCAGCGATCCATGGATTAAACAGGATTTTAGTCAATTCCATAAACACGGTTTCAGGGTTCTGGTTCACCACCGAGGCGAATATTGGATTAACGGTGAAATAGGCAATCCCGATATAACCAGCTGCCACTGCGCCGCCTAGACACAGAATCATCCAGGTCATGCCAATACGGCGTGCAGCAGGAATGGTCTTCACTGAATCTGCTGCCATGAAGCGCACCAGAATATGCGGTTGACCAAAATAACCCAAACCCCAGGCCAGACTGGAAATAATCGCCACCACGCTTAAGCCTTCAAGCATACTGGACGCATGTGGACGGGCAGATTCAAGGATGACACTCACTTGCTGGCTATTGTCACCCAAGGCCAGGAAGGTAATGATCGGGGTCAGCAACAGTGCAAAGATCATCAAACCGGCCTGAAACGTATCCGTCCAGCTGATCGCCAGAAAACCACCAATACACACATATAAAATTGTCGCCATCGCACCGATGATAAGCGCCGTGGTGTAATTCCAGCCGAACAGGCTTTCAAACAGGCGTGCACCTGCGACCATGCCCGAGGCACAATAAATTGCAAAGAACACCAAAATCACCAAGGCAGACAAGACCCGTAAAATGCGTTTGCGGTCGGAAAAACGGCTGGTGAAATAATCTGGCAGGGTCAGGGCGTTATTCTGGTATTCGGTATGCGCCCGTAGACGACCTGCCACCAGTAACCAGTTTAGCCACGCTCCGATAATCAGGCCGATGGCAATCCAGGCTTCTGACAGGCCAGACAGGTAAATTGCGCCCGGAAGACCCATCAGCAGCCAGCCACTCATATCTGATGCACCTGCGGAAAGAGCTGTAACGACACTGCCCAGACTACGTCCACCTAAAATATATTCATCAAAATTGGAGGTTGCACGGTAAGCATATAAACCGATTGCAATCATGGCGATAATATAAAACATGAAGGTAATCAGGGTCGGATTTAAATAAGTCATAGGCAGGGCATCCTGTAAATATGGAAACCATCGTTCCAGATGATTTTTTGTACGGAGATCACAAGGCAGTGATTCAAGCACGGTTTAAAAATTACACTCTGTAACATTTACACAGCTTTTATGTATGTTTATTGTAAATACCAATTTAACTAGATGGAACTTAAGGAAAGTTAAGCCACTTAACACAGAGAGATAAAGTATTGGATTGAGGCAAAAGAAGCTAATTTAGAATAAGCAATTAAAATATTTAAATTTTAGCTTTTTATTTACATGATCTTACAAAACTCACAGCTTTACTGTATTGGTAATAAATATTAGCAAATTTAGGTTAAAGTCCTCCTATTCGCTCTGTATTTGTTTGCTCATATTGAGACCACACCAAATACGGTGCATCGCCAAGGTATTTTTTAGTGGACAATATGCTGCAAATCGAACCGACCCGCATTGAACGTGACTTATTGGGGGAAAAACAGATCCCATTACACAGCTATTATGGGATTCACACTTTACGTGCCATCGAAAATTTCCAGATTTCAGGATTGGCGATAGGGCAACAATCACATTTTATTCGTGCATTGGCTCAGGTCAAAAAAGCTTCGGCACAGACCAACCTGCATTTTCAAAAAATATCCGAGCAGACGAGTACTGCTATTCAAAGAGCCTGTAATGAATTGATTCAGCATCCTGAAAACTGGCAAGCGGCCTTTCCACTTGATCCTTATCAGGGCGGTGCTGGTACATCAATTAATATGAATGCCAATGAAGTCATTGCCAATATCGCCTTAGAGATCTTGGGGCATCATAAAGGTGAGTATCACATCCTGCATCCGAATGATCATGTGAATACTTCGCAATCGACCAATGATGTCTATCCAACCGCTTTACGTTTGGCAACTTATAGCAGCCTGAATGAATTATTGGCAGTGCTGAAAGCACTGATTGACTGTTTATATACGAAGGCAGCCGAATTTCAGTATGTGATCAAGATGGGGCGTACCCAGTTGCAAGATGCCGTCCCGATGACCATGGAGCAGGAATTCCGGGCTTTTGCGACTTTATTAAAGGAAGATTTAAAACTGATTGAGCAGATGCGCCAGTTATTGCTGGAAGTCAATTTAGGTGCAACAGCGATCGGGACTGGGGTAAACACGCCGCCAGGTTATGCGACGCGAGTCGTCGAAACTTTGGCGCACCTGACGGGGCTGCCTTTAAAAGGTGCAGAAGATTATGTGGAGGCCACCAGTGATTGTGGTGTCTTTATTATCTTGTCGAGCAGTTTAAAACGCCTGGCAGTGAAACTGTCCAAAATCTGTAATGACTTGCGCTTGCTTAGCTCAGGACCACGTACAGGTCTGGCTGAAATTCGCTTACCGGAATTGCAAGCAGGCTCATCAATTATGCCGGCAAAAATCAATCCTGTGATTCCGGAAGTGGTCAATCAGATTGCCTTCCGGGTCATCGGTAATGATTTGACCATTACTATGGCAGCGGAAGCTGGGCAGTTACAACTGAATGTGATGGAACCTGTGATTGCCCTGACCATGAATGAGTCGATTCAATTGTTGACTCAAGGCATGCAAACCCTGAATCAGAAATGTATTGCTGGCATTCAGGCCAATGAAGAAATCTGTTTAAGTTCGGTCATGCGCAGTGTCGGGATTGTGACCTTACTTGAGCCGATTCTGGGGCATGCCAAATGTGATGAAATTGGTAAACAATGTATGCGTGAAAATAAAACCGTGCCGCAAGTGGTATTGGAACTCGGTTTATTAAGCGAAACACAATTAGAAGAAATCTTTGCATTTGAAAATCTGGTGTCTGAAATACCTGTAGCAGAGAGTCAGCTCGAACAGGTTTCTTGATAGCATAAATTGTCTTGAAACAGCTCAACTCAACTGATTGTTGTGATTTTGACAATTTGCCTCAAGTTCGATATGTGGATTTGAGGCATTTTCATCTAGACTAGGGTCTGAACTTTATTTGGCTGGGTAAATGGCGATGTTTGATAAAATCAGTGCATTATTTAAAACTAATAAACCGACTGCTGCACAGCTATATTTAGACGAGCAGAATATCCAGCATGTCGAAGGCACAGGTTATATCGTGGACGGCATTGATTTAAATCAGGAACTGGCCACACGCTTAGAATATTTGTCCAATCGCCGTCTAAAACAGTTTGATGATTTAAAAGCTTTATACGACACCGCGATGCTGATCAATGAAAAGATTGATCTGGAAATTGCCCATCAGCGTTTTAATGTGACTTTGGGAAATACCGAAGAGAACCTGCTGCAATTTAAAATGATCCTCAAGAAGTTAAATGATTATTATCGTAACTTTCTGCGAGAGAAAAAATAAGTGTTAAAAGTGGCTTGAAATCGAAGCGTATGGATGTGGCAAGACTGCATAAAAATAACAAAATATCCTGAGATCATCGTGCTAGTATAAGCCTCAGGTTATTTAGACTTTAAAGCTATATCCATGTTCCAACAAGAAATTTCCCAACTCAATTTACCACAACTCAAAGCAGGCGAGAAACGCTGGTTAGGCAATCTGCAAGGTTCCTCGACGGCATTGTTGCTCAAAGAAATCGTGCAGCAGCAATCGCGTTTATTTATTGTGATTGCACGCAATAACCAGCATTTGGGTCAACTGGAAAGTGAACTGGAATTTTATGGGATTAAACCCACGATTTTTCCAGATTGGGAAATTTTGCCTTATGACCGCCTGTCTCCGCACCAGGATATTGTCTCGGAACGTCTGGCAATCTTATCCAATATGCCCAAAACTGGTGTACTGTTGTTGTCCGCCTCAACTTTGGCACAACGTGTGGCGCCAACCTCATGGATTCTGGGTGAGCATTTCGATATTCATGTCGGTCAGAAATTTGATCTGGAACAACAAAAGAAAAAGTTGATTCAGGCCGGTTATCATCTGGTCGATACCGTCTATGATCCAGGTGAATTCGCGGTACGCGGCAGTATCATGGATATCTACGCATCGGGACAGGAAGCACCGATTCGGATTGACCTGTTTGATGATGAAATTGAAAGCCTGAAATTTTTCGATGCCGAAACTCAGCGCACCACGCAAAGTTTGCAGCAGTTTACCGTATTGCCGGCACAGGAATTTCCGCTCAAGGAAGGTCGTGCCACTTTCCGTGACCGCTATGCCGAATTTTTCCCGACTGCCAATCCAAAGAAAAATCCGATCTATCAGGATGTGATGGAGGGCATTGTTTCACCGGGAATCGAGTTTTATTTACCGCTGTTTTTCAGTGCTGAGGCCATGCAAGGTCAAAGTTCGCTGATTTCGTACTTACCAAAGAATGGCATTGTCATTACAGATCGGGCTTTAGACGAGAGTTTGACCCAATTCTGGCAAGATGTGGTGCGCCGTTATGAAGATCGCCGTCACAATGTTGATCAGCCGATCCTACCCCCAGACAGCCTGTTCTTTCAGACCAATCAGGTTCTGGAGCAGCTGAATCAATTTGCACGTATTATTGCCGCCCAAACGCCTTTTGACCAAAAAGCCGGCGTATTGAACCTCGATACCCAGTTGCCACCACGTCTGCCTGTCGATCCAAAACGTGAAAAACCATTTATTGAAGTCAAAAAATATATCGATCAGGCCAATCATCCGGTTCTGCTGGTGGCAGAGAGTGCCGGACGCCGTGAAAGCTTAAAAGATGCGTTACGACCAAGTCTGGGTGATATTCCGACGGTTGATAACTTTGAGAGCTTTATCACCTCCCTGTATGCGATTGCGATTACCAATGCGCCATTAGAGCGTGGTCTGGTGCTGACCGATCGTGTCAGCATCATTTCTGAAAACCAGCTCTATGAACATCGCGTGGTACAACGCCGCCGTAAACGTCAGCAGGAAGTTTCAGAAGAATTTCTGATTCGCAGTCTGACTGAACTGACCATGGGCGCGCCTGTGGTGCATATTGATTATGGAGTTGGGCGTTATGCCGGTCTGGTCACCCTAAGTATTGATGATCAGGATCACGAATTCTTGCAGCTGGATTATGCCGATGCGGCCAAAGTCTATGTGCCGGTGACCAATCTGCATTTAATCAGCCGATATAGCGGTGGTGATCCGGATCTGGCACCATTGCATAAGCTCGGGACAGATGCATGGAATAAAGCCAAACATAAAGCGCTGGAACAGATTCATGATGTTGCGGCCGAGTTGCTGCATATTCAGGCACGCCGTGTCTCTAAACCCGGCATCAGTTTTGAAATTGATCAAAGTCTGTATATGCAGTTTGCCAGTGGCTTTGCCTATGAAGAAACGCTGGATCAGGCCAATGCGATTGAAGCCACGCTGCATGACATGCAACAAGCCAAGCCGATGGATCGTCTGGTCTGTGGTGATGTCGGCTTTGGTAAAACGGAAGTGGCGATGCGTGCTGCATTTGTTGCGGTACAGAATAACCGGCAGGTGGCGATTCTGGTGCCGACCACCTTGCTGGCACAACAGCACTATGATTCATTCAAAGACCGCTTTGCCGACTGGCCGGTCCGGATTGAAGTGCTGTCACGTTTCGGTTCTTCCAAAGCACATAGCAAGACCATTGACGACCTGATCGAAGGGAAAGTGGATATCGTGATTGGTACGCATAAAATTTTGCAGGAAAATGTCCAGTTTAAAAATCTTGGCCTGATGATTGTCGATGAAGAACATCGCTTCGGAGTACGTGACAAGGAGCGGATCAAGGCGATGCGTGCCGATGTCGATATGTTGACCCTGACAGCCACTCCAATTCCGCGTACACTAAATATGGCCTTTAGTGGCATGCGTGATCTATCGATTATTGCCACACCGCCGGCACGCCGTCTTGCGGTGAAAACCTTTGTGCAAGAACATACCGATGACACCATTAAAGAAGCGATTCTGCGTGAACTGTTGCGTGGTGGTCAGGTCTATTTCCTGCACAATGAAGTCGATACGATTGACCGTGCCGCAGCGCATATTCGTACATTGGTGCCGGAAGCCCGGGTGATTGTGGCACATGGCCAGATGCGTGAACGTGAACTGGAGCAGGTGATGCAGCAGTTCTATCACAAGGAATACAATGTTCTGGTCTGTTCGACCATTATTGAAACCGGGATTGATGTCCCAAATGCCAATACCATTTTGATTGAACGTGCTGACAAACTGGGCCTGGCACAATTACATCAGCTCCGTGGCCGAGTCGGGCGCTCGCATCATCAGGCCTATGCCTATTTAATGGTGCCGTCTTTAAAAGCCTTAAAAGGCGATGCCGAAAAACGTCTGGATGCGATCCAGCGTGCTTCGACCTTGGGGGCCGGATTTATGCTGGCTACCGAAGATCTGGAAATTCGCGGGGCAGGTGAATTACTCGGCGAACAGCAGAGCGGTTCAATGCAGGCGATTGGTTATAGCCTGTATATGGAAATGCTGGAAAAAGCCACCAAAGCCATTCAAAAAGGTAAAACCCCAAACTTCGATGCACCCTTGTCATTGACCGCAGAAATTACCCTGCATATGCCAGCGCTCATTCCGGATGATTATCTCGGAGATGTGCATCAGCGTCTGTTGTTCTATAAGCGTATCAGTAATACTGATACTCAGGAGAAGCTGGACAATATTCGGATGGAATTGATCGACCGTTTTGGCATACCGCCACAACCGGTCAAACAGCTCTTTGCCGTGCATCAGATTCGTCTCAAAGCCGAGCAGCTTGGCATCACCAAAATTGATATTAGTGCTCAAGGTGGGCATGTGGAATTCGCGCCAGATACCCCGGTTCAGGCCATGACCATTATCCAGATGATGCAGAAACATCCAACCTATTTCCGGATGAATGGCGGGCAACGTCTTAAGGTCATGGTCATGCTGGAAGATTACCAAAAGCGGATTCAGTTTATTCAGGATTTGCTGGACAGTCTATTGAAAGAAGTGGGCTAATTTGATTTAGACTAAATCAGTTTGAAAGTTCATGATACATTTCATTTTCATTGAAATTTTCAGGAATGATAAACCAGCTTTTTTTAATGAAATGTTCGAACAAATTCTCGTGATGCGCCTTGCAACAAATCATGAGAATTTGTCTTTAAACCCATTGCTTTCAATATTCAGCTTCGGTTGGATATGTTAGTATTAGCCATCATTCTAATTTTGCATCATTTATAAAGATATGTTTAGTTTGCATCCACAACTTGCTCAAGATACTTTTTTTGTAGGCGACTTTCCTTTGTCAACATGTCGTTTGATGAATGATATGCAATTTCCCTGGCTGATCCTGATTCCACGTGTGCCGGGTGTCTCTGAATTATATGAATTGAGCCAAGCTGACCAAGAGCAGTTTTTACGTGAATCAAGCTGGTTATCAAGCCAGCTGGCACGTGTTTTCCGTGCGGATAAAATGAATGTCGCGGCATTGGGCAATATGGTTCCGCAATTGCATTTTCATCATGTGGTTCGTTATCAGAACGATGTAGCATGGCCGAAGCCTGTTTGGGGTACACCAGCTGTTCCTTATAGCAGTGAAGTATTAGCACATATGCGTCAAACACTCATGCTGGCGCTACGTGGTCAAGGCGATATGCCATTTGACTGGCGTATGGACTGATTAGCCCCAAGTATTCCGAGATCTATGAACGATTGCGGATTTCAGGGAGTGACTGAATGCAATTAGACGACTGGATTCAAAAAGAACCACAACAGTTTGAATATTTTCATCGCTTGATGGGCTATATCATGCTGTCTCTGGTTTTGGTCGTCTTTCATTACACTGAACCGGATACTCAGTATCAGCTCTTTGTTCCTGTGTTTTTATTCCTGATTTTATTGATTAGCTCGAAACTGTCGCGCTGGTTGATCTATCGCCATGATTATCGTATTCGGCGCAATGTTCTTTTTCTGATTGATGTTATTGTCATTGTAGTGGTTTTAGCCGCAGTACAGCTGGATTTGGTATTGTCCTTGCTGGGTTTGGTGGCAATACTCTATACCGCGATCAGTAATAAAATTTCATTGATGATGGCTTCTCTGGCCAGTCTGGTCGGGATCACCGTTTTTTATCTGGCCAATATTCTGGTCTTTGGTTTTGGGACTTATTTTGAACCGACAAGCAGTGAACTAACGGTTTTAGGCTTCATCTGCCTGATTACCTATTTTGGTGTCGGAAGTTTTTATCAGAGTGGTCGTGTGCAGTATATGACCCAGAAGAAAAATCATTATTTTGAACAGATGAACCGTTATATGGAATTTGCCAATCAGCTGAGTCGTTATGCGCCTGTGCAGTTGTGGCAATCCATCATGAAAGGTGAATCTGAAGCGAAAATTGAATATAAACGTAAAAAGTTAACAATTTTCTTCTCGGATATTCAAGGCTTTACAGAACTGTCTGAAACGCTTATTCCAGATGATTTAGCATTCTTGCTCAATGATTATTTGCGGCATATGACCGAAATCGCCAAAAATTATGAAGCGACTGTCGATAAATTTATGGGTGATGCCATCCTGATTTTCTTTGGTGATCCAAACTCTGAAGGCGTAGAGCAGGATGCCAAGAACTGTATGGAAATGGCGATTGCCATGCGTCAGCAAATGAAACTGCTGCGTGAGCGCTGGATTAAAATGGGTTATCCGCCACTGCATATCCGTATGGGTATTTCGACCGGTTATTGCCACGTCGGGAATTATGGTGCGACGCATCGGATGGCCTATACCATTGTAGGACGAGATGCCAACTTGGCAGCGCGCTTACAGAGTGCAGCTGAAGTGGATGAAATCCTGATTTCAGAAGATACTCATAATCTGATCAAAAATGATTATTTATGTGCGCCGAAGAAACCAATTTTCTTGAAAGGCATTAAAGCACCGGTAAGAACCTGGCAGCTAATGGAAAAATATGCATCGCAGAAAGTTGAGTATCAACGTTGGTTCGACTATGAATATAAAGGCTTTCATTTACTGCTCAATCTGGACGAAGTACAAAACTTTGAATATCCAGAATTGATTCATGTACTGGAAAAAATGATTAAACGCATTGAAACTCAGCAGAAATTGACCAACTCTCAGGGCATCGTCAAGCTTAAACTTGAAGATGAAGTGATTGAGCATCTCCAGCCACAAGACGAATTTGAATCACTCAAAGACTCCAAAGTAATCTAATCATTCTCATAAATATAAAAAACCACGTCTAAGCGTGGTTTTTTATATGATCTTTCAAGAAAAATCTTAATGATTTTCCGAAGCGTGATTGATGGTGTATTTTGGAATTTCAATTTCCAGATCTTCATCGACCAGTGTGACCTGACAAGAAAGGCGTGAATCAGGTTCCAGACCCCAAGCGCGATCCAGTAAATCTGCTTCTACATCATCCATTTCTTCGAGGCTGTCGAAGCCTTGACGTACCACAACGTGGCACGTTGTACATGCAGCTGACATATCGCAGGCATGTTCGATTTTAATGCCATTTTTGAGTAGGCTTTCGCACAGGTTGGCATTGTGTTCGACTTCAAACTCAGCACCTTCGGGGCAAATCTGCGCATGTGGAAGAACTTTAATACGTGGCATAGTCGTTACCTTAAATTAGTTTGAGTTTGACCAGTCGTCGAGTTTAGTGCCCTTAAGAGCGGCATCAATATGTTGATTCATACGTGCTGCTGCAAAAGCATCACTATGTATTTTAAGCAGTTCAACTGCAGATTCAATCGCTTTGATATCTGAACCTTGAAGCTCGGTTTCAAGTTGTGCCTGTGCAGTTTGCAGTGCTGCCAGTTGCTCTTCAGTCAACAGAGCGGCATCTACTTTTAGTGCCTGAACCAGTGCTTCTAGCTCACGCTGGGCTTCAACTTTGGTTTCATTCAAATGACGCAGATTTTTATCTTCCTCGGCAAATTTATAACCGTCAAGTAATAGGCGCTCAGTATCTTCACCGGATAAGCCATAAGATGGCTTAATATCAATTTGCGCATGCACGCCAGATGTTGTTTCTTTGGCAGATACCGTCAACAAACCATCAGCATCGACCTGGAAAGTTACTTCGATACGTGCCTGACCGGCTGTCATTGGTGGAATGCCATGCAAGACAAAACGACCCAGACTACGACAATGTTCAACCAGATCACGTTCACCTTGAACCACATGGATCAACATGGCAGTCTGGCCATCTTGATAGGTAGTAAATTCCTGACGACGTGCTACAGGAATGGCAGTATTACGTGAAATCAGACGTTCCACCAGTCCGCCCATGGTTTCTAAACCTAAAGACAGTGGGGTAACATCCAGTAATAAGGAACCATCAGTCGAGTTGCCTATCAGTTGGTTTGCTGTAATCGATGCGCCAATGGCAACCACTTCATCCGGGTTAATCGTGCACAGCGGTTCTTGGCTAAATACGTCACCAACTGCTTTTTGTACGGCATAAGAACGGGTTGAGCCACCCACCAGAACCACATTTTGAATGTCATCCAGTTCAAGCTTGGCATCACGCATCACACGTTTACATACGCTGATGGTTTTGTCCAAAGCAACTTTAATGATTTCTTCAAAGGTTGGACGGTCAAGGTTTAAAACTTGATCGAGTAATTTGAGTTGAACTGAATCTGCATCAGACAAAGCTTCTTTGGCCTTACGTGCTGCCACAATAAAATGTGCATATTCAGCATCATCTAAAGTTTCGATGTTTAGCTGTTTCTTGGCCCATTTCAAAATTAAACGGTCCAGGTCATCACCACCGAGGGCAGTGTGGCCACCAGTCGCAAGCACTTCAAACACGCCTTGCGAAAAACGCAAAATCGAAACGTCGAAAGTACCGCCACCCAAGTCATAAATCACATAGTTGCGATCTGTACTCAAGTTGCTTTCCTGATCGAGGCCATAAGCCACAGCAGCAGCGGTTGGCTCATTCAATAAACGTAAAACATTCAAACCGGCAAGCTGGGCAGCATCTCGGGTTGCCTGACGCTGTGCTTCATCAAAATACGCTGGAACGGTAATCACTGCACCATTCACCGGATTTTTCAGACTTGCTTCAGCACGATCTTTGAGCTGCTTTAAAATTTCTGCAGAAATTTCAACCGGAGTTTTACGACCTTGTGCGGTTTCAAAAGCCGGCATTTCATTCGCTTCGCCCACCAAGGCATAAGGATGCTGGAATTTGATATCCGCTTGAGAGCGCCCCATGAAACGCTTGACTGAAACGATGGTATTTTTAGGATCGCTGGTAATAAAAGGCGCGGCTTCATTACCATATTGAGTCTGCTGTTCTGCATAATGCACGATAGAAGGAAGTAGCACACGACCTTGTTCGTCATTCAGCACTTTGGCTTTACCTGAAAGAACCGTGGCAACCAAAGAGTGGGTGGTGCCTAAATCGATACCAATCGCAATGCGGTGTTCATGTGGTGCACTTGATTGACCTGGTTCTGCAATTTGCAAGAGAGCCATAGTGTTACATCCTTTGCACGTTAAATATTAAAAATTAGAAATCATCATCAAGGTCAAAGCTGTCATCGTCCAGGAAGCGGTCTTCCGCCTTGTCGATATCTGCCATGACTTTAACAAAGAAGCGTAGTTTACGCACTGTATCGCGTGCTTCAGCCCAGTCTTCATCGGTATAGTCAATTTTAAACTCACGAACCAGCCCGTCAATCCATTGCTGTACTTCAACTTTCAGTGAAGTTAAATCTTCAGCAGAGGTGGCATCGTCGAGTTGTTCACGAATTTCCAGAGCGTCCTGCAAGAATTCAAAATCACTGATCGATTGATCTAAGTGATAATCCTGTTTCTTGAGGGACAATAAATACGCTGCACGGCTATCGACCGCTGACAAAACTTTAAAAGCCTGATTGATATCACTTGATTTAATCAAGGCCTGATCTTTGTCTTCAGCTTTATCGGGATGATATTGTTGCTGTAACTTTAAAAATTCAGTTTTTAAAGTTGTCAAATCAATATCGAGTGCTACTGGAAGATTGAACAGCTCAAAATGATTCATGGGAGATGGGGTCCGCGATTAATGTGCAAAAATAACTGTATAAATGCAATTAAAACAGTGTGAAACACACTGTTTTAATGTCAAAAGAGAATAACTGCCGGGTTTATACAGTGAAGGATTCACCACAACCGCATTCGCCTTTTTTGTTGGGGTTGTTAAATTCAAAGCCTTCGTTCAAGCCGTTTTTAACATAGTCCATCTCCATACCTTCAAGATAAACCAGACTTTTCGGATCAATGAATACTTTAACCCCAAACTGCTCAAATGCTTGGTCATGTGTATCGACTTCATCAACAAACTCGAGTACATAAGCCAGACCAGAACAGCCTGAAGTTTTCACACCAACGCGAATGCCTTCACCCTTACCGCGATTTTTTAAATAATTGCTGATATGAGTTGCAGCATTTTCAGTTAAATGGATCATGAAAACTCCGTTAAAATTTCAAAACGTGGAACAATTAAGCTTTAACTTTCTTGCTACGGTAGTCTTCTACAGCTGCTTTGATTGCATCTTCTGCAAGAACAGAGCAGTGTACTTTTACTGGTGGAAGTGCCAGTTCAGTTGCAATATCGATATTCTTGATTGCTTGAGCTTGATCCAAAGTTTTACCTTTGAGCCATTCAGTCACCAAAGAACTTGATGCGATTGCTGAACCACAACCATAAGTTTTAAAACGTGCTTCTTCAATCACGCCTGCATCGTTGACTTGAATCTGTAAACGCATCACGTCACCACATGCGGGTGCACCAACCATACCGGTACCAACGTTTTCAGCATTTTTATCTAAAACGCCAACATTACGAGGGTTTTCGTAATGATCAATTACTTTTTCGCTATAAGCCATGTTGCTTCTCCAAACCTCGGGGTCAGCCTTAGTATTATTAAATATGGGGGTTAAAAAACTTTTCTCAATGAGATAGTAACCGATTGGTCACTATCTCAGAATGAAGATTAGTGCTCAGCCCATTCAACTTTAGAAAGGTCGATACCTTCTTTAAACATATCCCAAAGCGGAGAAAGTTCACGTAACTTCTCAACAGCAGCTTTAGTGATACTCAATACATGATCGATATCTTCTTCAGTGGTGTATTTACCAAAGCTGAAGCGGATCGAACTGTGTGCAAGCTCGTCTGAAAGACCCAATGCACGAAGTACATAAGAGGGTTCAAGTGTTGCAGAGGTACATGCTGAACCTGAAGATACCGCAGCATCTTTCAAGGCCATCATCAGTGATTCACCTTCAACAAAGTTGAAGCTGACATTCAAGTAGTTTGCTACGTTTTGTGTAGGATGACCATTCAAGAACACCTGTTCAAGGTCTTGTACGCCATTCCAAAGCTTGTCGCGAAGTACACGTAAGCGGGTTTGTTCAGCTTCCAGATTCTTGCCTGCAAGTTCGAATGCTTCACCCATCCCCACGATTTGATGCGTTGCCAGCGTACCTGAACGCATACCACGTTCATGACCGCCACCATGCATTTCAGCTTTTAGGCGTACACGTGGGCTACGACGTACAAACAGGGCACCAATACCTTTAGGGCCGTAGATCTTGTGCGCAGAGAAGCTCATCAGGTCTACTTTTAAAGTTGAAAGATCAATTTCAACTTTACCTGCCGCTTGTGCTGCATCGACATGGAAGAAAATTTTGTTGGCACGAGTGATTTCACCAATCGCTGCAACATCAGTAACCGTACCGATTTCGTTGTTCACCATCATCAGTGAAACCAGAATCGTATCTGGACGAATTTCTGCTTGAACCATTTCCGGAGTAATTAAACCGGTTTGCGGCTGTGGTTCAATATAGGTAATCTCAAAACCTTCAGACTCTAACTCACGGCACGTATCTAAAATTGCCTTGTGTTCGATTTTAGAGGTAATGATATGTTTACCTTTCGATGCATAGAAATGAGCCACACCTTTAAGCGCAAGGTTGTCTGATTCGGTTGCACCTGAAGTCCATACGATTTCACGTGGATCAGCTTTAATTAAATTAGCGACCTGTTCACGTGCATATTCAACTTTTTCTTCTGCTTGCCAGCCATAAGCATGTGAACGAGATGCAGCATTACCGAAGGTACCTTCGAATGTTAAACATTCCATCATACGTTCAGCAACCTGAGGATCTACCGGAGTCGTAGCTGCATAATCAAGATAAATCGGACGTTTCATGTCAAATACCTGTAACCGATAAAAGGGCTGAATCAAAGGGTGCTGAATTTTGGCGTAATGACACTGTTTGTACATTGTCACGTGCAACCAGATCAGCAAGCGAGATTTTTGCTAAATAATCGGCAATGTGGTGGGAGAGTTCCTGCCATAAATCATGAGTCAAGCACATCGCACCATTCTGGCAGTTGCCTTTATGGTCACAGCGAGTCGCATCAACTGTTTCGTTTACAGCTTCGATAATTGCTAACACAGTAATTTCATCTGCATTACGTGCTAAATGGTATCCACCATTTGCTCCACGAACACTTGAAACTAAGCCATGGCGCTTGAGTTTCGCAAATAACTGCTCAAGATACGCAACAGAAATAGTTTGACGTGCCGCAATTTCGGCGAGCGTAATCGTTTTTTCAGAAGGCTGCAAAGCTAGATCAAGTAGAGCAGTCACAGCGTAGCGACCGCGAGTGGTTAGGCGCATGATTCGATACACATGGTTAGACTAGATGTGTCGATTTTAAGAATCCCGACTAAATTAGTCAAGTTATTTTTAGTAGACCTTAGTGGGATTTAATTTTTTCATAATGAAAGATTTAGATACTGAGCCAATTATACACTAATAACGTAATCAAAAGTATGCTACTCAGGCCAAAAACAATATTAATGCGCTTTTGACGGCGTTCGATCCGTTTCAGGCGGTTTTTATACTGTTTGACTTCTACTTGCAAGGTATTGATCTTGGAACGCTGCTCTTCAATTTTCTTTAAGAGTGGTGCTATACGCTTTTTGGACGCAATAATTTCCGTTTCATCAGTAGGTGTTTCAGACAGCCAGTGTTTCCAGTCGGCTAATACTTTTGGTAAGCTGAATACGGTTAATAAATCACGAAATTCGTCTTTCAAAACCTGATGACCATCAATGCGCATACTACGAATGCTACGACGATTGCCAAAAATAAAAATTTTGATCAGATCGGGAAGTGTGGTACGCACATCCAGATCTACAATGCGACCCGGTGCTTTATGGTCAAATAAAAGACCATTTGTGGTGAATTGCACATAAAAGTCGAAATATGGAATATAGCTATTGATTTTAATCGAGATATTTTCATCTACAAACTTTTTGGCTTGTAATGCAACGACACGATCATGCTTGAGAATGAAGGTAAATATTGTTTCTAAAACAATTAACGTCATCGTAAGCAACAAATGCGGTTGATTTTGACTTTGTTGCGATTCGCTCATATACAACCAATCCTTACCTGAAATATAAAGTGAAAAAGCTTCCTGCCTGTGAAGAGATTTCAGGGTTAAATCAAATTAGACTTGAAATAAATTGCTTTGTAGAACAGTTTAGCAAATCTATCAAGTACTAAATTTGCTATTATGCAGTGATTTTGTAGAATAATTTATAATAATTGAGCAGAAAACAAACAGGAGCCGTGCACATGGACAAGTCAAAAACAGCACAAGACTCAGCTGAAGCTTTAAACCAGAAAACAATGAAAGCCAAGTCCAAATCTGCCTCGGAGCGCAAATCGGCTCTTGATTTTCGTAAATATACCAAACAGATCTGGCTGGCTGGACTGGGAGCATTTTCACGTGCCGAAGAAGAAGGCAATAAACTGTTTGACTCACTGGTCAAGGTTGGAGAAGAACTGGAGTCTAAAACTGCAGATATTGCAGATCAAACTGTAGAAAAGGTCTCAGAAAAGGCCAAAGAGTCGGTCACAGAGACCAAAGATAAAGTAGAAAAGCTGATCGACAACTCTGTTCATCACTCATTGAATCGTATAGGATTAGTCACACTCAAGGATGTACAACATTTGGAACGTTTAATCCTTCAGTTACATGCCAAAGTTGATCAGTTGACTGCGGAACAAGAAAAAATGCAGGAAGAATTGTCGAAAAAAACACAAATAAAATGACTTTATTTATTATTCAATGTTTTTTTCGCATATTTTTTGAAAAAAAAGAGGTTCTTAAGTATTGCGTTTATACCTAAAGCATTGCTATAAAGGCGTTATGGCATGTTAAACAAATTCTTGAACCTTAAATAAACGATATTAAGAGGACGTAATCTTCATGAATAAATCAGAATTAATTGATGCAATTGCAGAGAAAGGGGGATTATCTAAGGCTGACGCAGGTAAAGCTTTAGATGCTACAATTGCTTCTGTTACTGAAGCTTTAAAAGCGGGTGATACAGTTACTTTGGTCGGTTTTGGTACTTTCGGTGTAAAAGAACGTGCTGCACGTACTGGCCGTAACCCACAGACTGGCGCTACTCTTGAGATCAAAGCAAGCAAAGTGCCTAGCTTCAAAGCGGGTAAAGGCTTAAAAGACGCTGTAGCTTAAGCTTACCCAGCGATGAAACGCGCCTTCTTTGGCGCGTTTTTTATTGATAAAATAAATTGTGATGATTAACACATTCATTCAATGGGTATTTTCGGTTAAAATCCTTTGCAAATAAAATATTGGAATACTTATGGAAGCTTTTCGTAAAGTTATTAAGGGTTGGTTGGGTAAAGTTTTACTCGTTCTGTTTTTGACCCCGTTAGCGCTTGTAGGTATTGAAGGATATTTTAGCGGCGGGAGCTCTGATGCGGCAAAATCCGTGAACGGAACTGAAATATCTCAAAAAGAATTAGAGTCACTGACGAAATCATTTAAAGAACAATATCTCAGTTATGCCAATGGCGATGAAACCTTGCTGAATCAAAGCTTCATTGACCAGAAAGCCATGGATACTTTGGTTTCACGTACCTTATTGCTACAACAGGCAGAAGAATTAGGCATCAGCCTGAGTGACCAGCAAATTGTACAGATGATTGCCCAGCAGCCGACTTTCCAGCAAGATGGTAAGTTCTCTGATGCTTTATATGAGAACTATCTTAAATCAATTGGCATGACCAATCGTGCTTTAGTCGAAAGTTTGCGTAAAGATCATGCGCTGAAAATGCTGTCTTCGACATTCCTGGACTATCCACTGGTGAGTCCGGTCGAAATGCAGCAAATTGCCGATTTACAGACTGAACAACGTCATATTCATATTTCCAGTATTAATCTGGATAGTTATAAACAAGATGTCAAAGTCAGCGATGCTGAAGTCGCTGCCTATTATGAACAGCACAAGGCATCGTTTACACAGCCGACCAGTGTCGATGTAGACTATGTGGTGTTGAAGCCAAGTGATATTCAAGCACAGGGTTTGGCAGTGACAGATGCTGAACTTCAGGAAGCGTATACAGCCTTTGTTGCGACACAAAAACAGGCAGTTAAACCAGAGGTGAAGCATATTTTGATTACGGCGGACAGTCGTAGTGATGCTGAAGCACAAAAACTGGCTGCAGAAGTGGCAGCGAAAATTAAAGCCGGTAACACTTTTGCACAGGCTGCAGCACAATATTCTGAAGATCCTGAATCCAAGTCTAAAGGCGGAGCAATTGCAGTCTATGAAACTGGCGTATTTGGTAGCACATTTGACCAGACTGTTAGCTCTTTAAAATCAGGTCAGGTCTCTGCTCCTGTGAAAACAGATTATGGCTATCATATTATTTCTGTGCAATCACCTGATGTGGCTGTGCCATCTTTTGAGTCACAAAAAGCACGTTTATCTGAAGAGGTTTTGGCTGCTAAAAAATCCAATGCATTCTCCGATACGGTGAATAGCTTGAATGATATGGTGGTGGGAAGTGATTCTCTGGAGGTTGTTACACAAGAAGTGAAAGGCGTGCAGGTTCAGAAAGCCCAAGGAGTAAAACTTTCAACCCGTGACCCAGTGTTGAGCGATGCCAACCTTAAAGTCAAACTGTTTAATGATGATGTCAAAAATGGTGATCGTAATGCTTCATCAAGCATTCAGTTGGCCAATGGTGATGTGGCCTGGATCAAGGTGCGTGACTATCATGCAGCTGGTGAACAAACACTGGCAGAAGCGAAACAGCGTGTTCAGGCTCAATTGATTGAAGACAAAGCCGCTGCTTTGGCAAAAGCAAAAATTCAGAAAGCTCTGGATGAGTTCAAAACCAAACCTGCTGCATCAGTCGCCAAAGGTGCTTTGATTTTTGAAGATGCTGGCGTGTATACCCGTGCTGAAGGTTTGCTAAAACGTGATGTACAACGTGCCGCTTTTAGTCTTCCGACACCAAAAGCAGGCCATTGGTCAGTGACCACAGCGAAAATGCCAAATGAGCTGGTCGTGGTTGCGGTATCAGAAGTAAAGAAAAACCCGGTGGATGTATTGAGTGCAGAGCAACGTAGTGAGTTGGTGAAGTTGTATCAGCAACTTCGTGGTCAGCAAGAATTTGATGACTATACGCGCTACCTGAAATCTCAGGCAAAAATCAAATAAGACGCTCTTAAATAAAAAAACCAGCCTGCGGGCTGGTTTTTTATGCTCTAGCCAAATGAGGGTTTAAGCACGAATAATCAGTTCATAACCGGTATATTTACGCATATTGATTACACCGGTATCCAGAATTAAATACTGACCTTTAATACCCTGTAATTTGCCACGAATCACCGGAGTTTTATCCAGATTATGTGATTTAATCTTTTCTGGATATTGCTCGACCGGATAAATAAACTCGCGTGCCAATTCCTGCTCAAGCACTTCAATATTTTCATTAAACTCAAGATTCTGATTAAATTCTTCACGAATGCTTTGAATTTTAGGTGCAAATTCTTCTAACAGCTGTTCACGGATTTCAATCAGATTCAGTGGTTCTGCTTCACCTTTGAGCAGCTTGCGCCAGTCTGTTTTGTCTGCGACCTGCGTACCAAACATGACTTCCAATTTGCCAGAGAGGCGACGTGAGCCAACTTTCATAATCGGCAGGGCTTGGGTTGCGCCCTGATCCAGCCAGCGGGTCGGCATTTGGCTGGTACGGGTAATCCCGACCTTTAATGCACTGGAATTGGCTAGATAGACAATATGCGGTTGAAAGCAGACATTCTGGGCAAATTCATCTTCGCGGCAAGTGCCTAAATGATAATGACAGGTTTCTGGCTTCATGATGCACATATCACATGAAGCATTGGTCTTAAAACATTTAAAACAGTGACCTTGCGAGAAAGATTTTGAGGTTTTATTGCCACAAGATACGCAATAAATTTTCCCTGTCCATTCAATCTCGATGTCTTGGCCCAAATTAAATGGAAGATCGATTTCTGCACGATCCAGAATTAATTTATACTCAACATTTGCCCGCTGTATCTGTTGATCAGTTACACTAAGGTCTTTGAGGCCGACATGCATTTTATGGCAAATGCCCTGAAGTTCCATAAAGATTACTCACTTAAATCATAAGGATGCAGTTATGGCTGAGCAGAATGTCATTACTTCAATGCTAGACGATTTCGCACAGGAACAGCCAATTCATACTGCTATTTGTATTGGGCAGGACTTAAGGCAAGTCCAGTTTCAGCCATCTATTCAATGGCACTATTTTAGCGTATCTGGCTTTTTAAATCTGCCTTTTCAGCAGCGTTATGACCTGGCTGTGGTAATGCTGGATACGATAGAAACCGAAAACTTGTCTGAACAGATCATGAGTCAAATCTTGGTGAAATTGCGTGATTTATTTGCTAAACGTCTGGTGGTGATCAGTCGGCTGCAAGATGAAAAACTATTGAGAGCTTTGGGATTTACCCAGCTGATTGACAAGACCACGCACGGGGCGGATTTTGCGCTGTGGCAGTTTAATATTTTAACCTATAAGCATGTGCCCGACTGGTTTAATTCCAAGTTCTGGGCCAATCCGGAAAACTGGGATAAATTTCGCTGGTAAGCCTATGCCTGCTTAATTGCAAATATTAACACAATCCTGCCTAGACAATATGAGGACAGACCGTATTCTGTAACTATGATGCATACAGGATATAGAGCATGACGAATCTGAGTAATATCGTGGAAATATTGGCCAAGCAGGCATTGGGTGGCGGGCAGTCTCAAAAGCGATCTTCACAGCAGGGTGGTCTGGCAGATATCCTGGGATCGGTATTGGGTCATTTGAATAAATCTCAGACTCAACAAGATCAGAGTCAACACAGTCAGAATCAGCAGAATCAAGCCGGCCAGCAGACCCGACAAAATGGTTTAGGTGCAATTTTAGGTTCAGTTCTCAGTCAGTTAGGTGGGGCAAATCGTCAAAGTACTGCTCAATCCCGTTCAGGATTGGGAGGAGGTTCGACTGGCAAAACCTTATTGATTGCGGTGCTACCTCTGGTACTGACCTGGATTCAAAAACAGGGTGGTTTACAGGGTGCATTGGATAAGCTTAAAGGACAGGGGTTGAATAGTCAGGTTGATGACTGGGTGTCGACTGGCCCGGGTGAAAATGCCAATGTTGATCCGCAGCAGGTACAAAATCTGTTTGATGATCAGGAAATTGAAGAAGTTGCACAGCAAACTCATGCGCCTAAACAGGATGTGTATAGTGCAATTTCACAAGTTTTGCCGCAGATTATTGACTCACTTACGCCACAGGGTGAACAGACCAGTAAGCAGGAAGCCAATAATGATATTCAAAATGTCTTGAATATGGTCTCAGGGCTTCTTAAAAAATAAATTCCATCATGTAAAAATCCCGATTTGAGTCGGGATTTTTAATGCTATGCAGACTTTAAAATCGCTAATCTAGGTTCAGGCTAAACAGCTGGTTAGACTCACAGATTTTTTTGGCAATATAATGAGATTTTCGGGTACGAATTAAAATAATTTGCGATTGAAAACCCAGTTCACCAAATTCCGGTTCTACCTGTACATAATGCAGTTGCCCATATTCATCTCGAACCCGCGCTTGAGCAGAAAATCCAGGGCGGGCATTGCCACTTGAAATCGTTGCCAGACGGCCGAGCAAATTGACATTATTCTTTTTATATTTGGGTGGAATGACCTGATCCAGGCAATGAATCATGAAAATCGTAAAAAAAGTGGCAATAATTAAAGCTGGAATAATCAGATAATAAGCGGGCAGAAACTCAAACTCCTGAGAATAGATCAGGAATTGTAAAACATAGCCAGCAAAGCTGAAATTCATCAGAAAGAAAAATACAATTAGGGTTTTGGAGAATTTGACATTCAACAGGTCTAATTGTTGAAAATTATAAGGTGAAATTTTTTGCAAAAATTTGCTGGATCTGAGTCCAAAATAGAAACCAATGGTTTTCACCACGCCGAATAAAATAATCGCCAATAAACTGAGATGAAAAGGCATCAGATTATAGTCTAGAAAAAATGCAGGCATGGTGAAGTCCGTTTTAGATCTTATTCTGTGAGGTAAATTCCACCATCAGAATGCACGGTAATTTCTACTTTTTCAAGTGACTGACCTTGGCAAGGCCCGGAAATACATTCACCGCTTTCTACCAAAAATAGTGCACCATGCGTTGAACATTCAATAAATTCCTGATCACGATCCAAAAACTGGTTTTCCAGAAATTCCAGCTCGACTTGCAAATGCGGACACAGGTTTTGATAGGCATAAAAAGCTCCATCGCGCTGGGTAATAAAAATAATATCCCCATTGTCCAGTTCAAAAGAGCGTGCTTCACGCTCTGGAACATCTTCGGTCATACAAATTTTAAACATTAAGCACATTCCTTCTGAAAGTCTTGTAATAATGCCGCATAGTCTTCAATCGCTAAACGTGGGCCAAATTGCGAAACCACCTGACTGGAAATTAAAATCGCCAGTTCAGCCGCAGTTTTAAGACCTAGGTTGGCATTCAAGGCATACAGGAAAGCCCCGGCAAATGCATCACCGGCACCATTCGCATCTACTGCAGTAACTTTGCGGCCAGGCACTTTAAATGTATTGTCGTGATCCGAAATAAGTGCACCCTCGGCTGACAATGTAATGACAACGTGTTGACTGAGTGTTTTTAATTTAACTAGAGCCGCGTCAATATTATCGGTCTCTGTATACATCAGGGCTTCTTGCTGGTTACACAGCAACAGGTCGACACCTTCTGCAATCATTTCATCCAGACCGGCACGCGCATATTGCACCATGGCAGGATCCGATAAAGTTAAAGCAATTTTAACTCCGTTAGCGTGGGCAATTGCACGTGCCTGTTTGACGGCATGGCGTGCTGTTTCAGAAGTCGATAAATAACCTTCGATATATAGCCATTTCGCAGTATTTAGCGCACTAAAATCAATTTGTTGATCCGTGAGTTCAGCAGTAATACCTAGATAAGTATGCATGGTACGTTCAGAATCAGGACTCACCAGAACCATACAAGTTCCCGTTACACCTTCGCTGATCGACTGGATTGTGGTCTGAATGCCTGCATCATTTAAACCTTTCAGATAGATTTGCCCCAGTTCATCATTACCAACACGGCAACCATAAAATGCAGAACCGCCAAGTGCAGAAAATGCCACGGTAGTGTTGGCTGCTGAACCGCCTGAAGCCTGACCCTTATAAACTTGAGTCGCTTGAAGATTTTGATAAAGTCTGGCCTGAGTATCACCATCTGTCAGCTGCATGGTGCCTTTTTGCAAGTGATGTGCAGTTAAAAAGTCGTCAGACACTTTAAATTCTTGGTCAATCAGCGCATTACCAATTGCAAAAAGATCAACATTTGCCATGTTCAAATATCACATTAAAAATGAAAGTGCCAAGTTTACACGATTGCTTGGGATTGCTGTAGTTTGCTGAATCATTTTCAAATATTTTCCAAAAATGCTGTATTTTATTCAGTGACTATCTTTGGTCTAAGATTTGACTTATTTTTATGCACTACGTTGCTGTAGCATTGATTTAAGCATCAAATTTTATTTATAAGGATATATCGCGTTCGACATGATGCTTTAAAGTCGTTCTGCGAAGATCATTCTTCACAATCATTTCAAATAGTGTGCGTATATGGATATTAAAATTGTAAAAGTTGAACAACTTCCTGACCAAGTCGAAACGCTAGCGACCCTTGCGCGTAAAGAAGGCTTAGATGTGTTGGATAAGTTAATTGAAGAATATCGCACCGGTAAAAACTGCTTTGCTCAAGCCAATGAACATTTACTGGTCGCGCATGATGGCAAAAAACTGATTGCCTGTGGTGGCCTAAACCAGCAATGGGGCGATAATGGCATTGAAGAGCGGATTGGTCGTGTGCGCCGTTTTTATGTCCATCCAAAATATCGGCTGCATGGGGTCGGTAAACAGCTTCTGGCTTATCTGGAACAGTTGGCAGCTCCGCATTATTCGGCCTTATGTCTGCAAACAGATACCCGACTGGCTGCCAGCTTCTATCAAAAACAGAATTATGTATTTGTGGAAAATAATCCAAGTTATAACTACTTCAAATATTTGATTTCGTGATCTTGCGGCTGTTGAGCCAGACTTAGCCAGTAAATTTGATGATTTAATTTTCAAATGATCAAGTTTACTTAATTCGATCAAAATCCTCGGTTTTCAACGTGAATAATTCAGATAACTAAAGCTATAATGTCCTTAGTTATTTTAATTAAAGCATTAGGAGATCGCATGACTGTAGATGTCACTGAAACCATTTCTCAAACTGTACATCCTGCGTTTCAGTTGTTACGTCAACAACATGTTGAAGCTTTAGACATTTTTGTGTCTGAATATAAACATAAAGTGACTGGTGCCACACATTATCATCTGGCGACCAATCACGATGAAAATGTCTTTCTGGTGGCGTTTCGTACCCAGCCGATGGATTCTAAAGGCGAAGCACATATTTTGGAACATACTGCATTATGCGGTTCAGAAAAGTTCCCGGTGCGTGATCCATTCTTCCTGATGATCCGCCGTTCATTGAACACCTTTATGAATGCCTTTACTGCGGCAGACTGGACGGCTTATCCATTTGCAACGCAAAACAGCAAAGATTTTCAAAACCTGCTTGAAGTGTATATGGACGCGGCATTTGCTGCGAACCTGAATCCACTGGATTTTGCTCAGGAAGGCATTCGCATTGAACTGGAAAATGGCGAGCCAGTCTATAAAGGCGTGGTCTTTAATGAAATGAAAGGGGCGATGAGTTCGCCTTCAGACCAGCTGTATCATACGCTGGCGCATCATTTATATCCGCATACCACGTATCATTATAATTCTGGTGGTGATCCTAAAGACATTCCTGACCTGACTTACCAAGAGTTAGTTGATTTCTATAAGTCACATTACCATCCAAGTAATGCAGTGTTCATGACCTTTGGCAATAAAACCGCTTTTGAATTACAAGAGCAGTTTGAAAATCTGGCATTGTCCAAATTTGAAAAAGGTCAGACTTTATATCCAACGCCTGAAACCCGTTTGACTGCACCATTGACCGTTACAGACAGCTATGCAGTCGATGCTGAAGATCTTCAGGACAAGACCTATCATGTGTTGTCATGGTTATTGCCTGAAGCCAGTGATATTAAACTGCGTTTGGGTATGCGTTTAGTCGAAGGGATTCTGCTTGAAGATTCTGCATCACCATTGCGTCATTATCTGGAAACCTGTGGTTATGCCCAGTCGACCGGTCCATTTATGGGCGTGGATGACTCTAATTTCGAGATGACTTTCTACTGTGCGGTGCAGGGTTCAAATCCTGAGCATGCAGAAGAATTTAAAAATGGTGTGTTCAAGGTGCTGGAAGATGTTGCCTCGAAACCGGTCGATCAGAACATGGTCGATGCAATCCTGCATCAGATTGAATTGCATCAGCGTGAAATCAATGGCGATGGCACGCCTTATGGTCTGAGCCTGATTCTGAGCGGTTTGGGCAGTGCGATTCATCACCGTGATCCGGTGGAAGTCTGGGATGTGGATTCCGCGATTGCTGCGGTGAAAGAAGAACTGCAAGATCCAATGTGGTTATCCAACCTGATTCAAGAGCATCTGCTGGATAATCCGCATCGTGTACAACTGACGCTGGTTCCGGATGCGACCAAATCTGCCAAAGAAGCGGCCGATGAAAAAGCCCGTCTGGCTGAAATTGGCAAGAATCTGACCGAAGAGCAGAAAGCAGACATTATTGCCCAGACTGAAGCATTGAATGTGCGTCAGGATACACCGGATGACTTGAACTTATTGCCAAAAGTCGGTCTGGAAGATGTACCTGCGGAATTACAGATTGTTCAGGGCCAGTTACGCGAGATTATCTGTAATCAGGTCGATACGCCGTTGAATCTGTATCATGCCGGTACCAATGGTATTTATTATCAACAGGTTTTAGTGAATATTCCAGATGAAGTGGTGCAGTCGCCATACTTCAACCTGCTTTCGATCCTGATGGGCGAAGTCGGTGCGGGTGAATATGATTATCTGGAATTCCAGCAACTGCAAACTGCGGTAAGTGGCGGTCTGGGTATGGGCGCATCGTTGCGCTCTAAAGTCGATGACAAAAACAAGATCACGGCTTGGCTGACACTGACCACCAAATCGCTGGTGAATCATTTAGATGCCATTCGTCTGTTAAAGATCGGTTTTGAACAGCTGCGTTTTGATGAAAAAGACCGTATTATTGAACTGTTACAACAGCGTAAAACACGTTGGCAGTCACGTGTTTCCGGTTCGGGGCATAGCTATGCGATGCAATCTGCATCTCGTCAGCACAGTGCCTTGGCATTGCGTGATTATCACAATACTGGTTTGGGTGCATTAAACTGGCTGATCGAGCTGGTCTCTAAAATTGAAAAAGATCCGGCTGAATATGATCTGCTGATTGACGAGTTAAAACGAATTCATCGTGTCTTGTTGCAAGCCCCGAAGCAGTTCCTGCTGGTGTGTGAAGAGCCGCAATCTGATAGCTTGATTGAAGAAATCCAGAATGTCTGGGACAAACTGGCGGTTGATCCTGCACCGGTTGCACTGACTCAAATCGAAAAAGTGACGCATGATCAGCATGAAGCCTGGTTAATTCAGGCCAATGTCCAGTTCTGCGCGGCTGCTTATCCGGCGGTCGAAGTGGCGCATCCTGATGCTGCTGCCTTGATGGTGCTGGCGGGTTATTTACGTAATGGCTTCCTGCACAGTGCAATCCGTGAAAAAGGTGGTGCTTATGGCGGTGGTGCCAGCTATGACGGCAATGCCTGTTCATTCCGTTTCTACAGCTACCGTGACCCGCGTCTGGCAGAAACCTTTCAGGACTTTGATGCCAGTATTCAGTGGTTACTCAATGCGCCGCAACAGCCGCATCAACTGGAAGAAGCGATTCTGGGTCTGATTGCCAGTATGGATAAACCGGGTTCACCAGCGGGCGAGGCAATCACTGCATGTTATGCCTATCTGCATCAGCGTACACCAGTATTCCGTAAGAAATTACGTGAACGTCTGTTAAATGTCACACTGGATGATTTAAAGCGTGTTGCACAAACTTATCTGCTTGAGCAGCAGGCTACTAAGGCAGTCGTGGCGCCAGTGGCAAAACGTGAAACGCTGGAGCAGCTTGGTTTTGTAATTCAACAAGTTCTATAAATAAAAAAATGAGGATAAGGGATGGCGCTTAATTCGTTTAGGCGCTCAACTCTGCAGCTGAGCGTTGTGCTGGGCTGTACAGTTGGGACGCAAGTGAATGCGGAAGAAAAAATAGTGGTGAATAGTCCCATGCCGGCAACGGCTGAAGCCTGTGCAGCACTGGAAATCAGTGCAGAACGTTTGGCCTGTTATGATAGCTTGTTCAAAATAGCGATTACCGATAAGCCGGTGATCGTTTCTGAACGTCGTGCAGCAGAAATTGCGCCTGAACCTGATAATTTAAAAGCCAAGATTGGACAAACCGTTTCCAATATTTATGCTTCTGAAGGATCAAAGCTGACACCAAATCTGTCTTTGCTGGATAGTCGCTGGGAATTGTCTCCGGAAAGTAAACTGGGTACCTGGAACATCCGTTCTTATCAGCCAATTTATCTGATGCCCGGTTTTTGGACTTCAAAGAAAAATGAATTACCCGAGAGTGAAAATCCCAACAATATAGAGACAGAGAAACAGAATCTCACCTCAACTGAAGCTAAGTTTCAACTGTCTTTAAAGACCAAGGCGGTTGAAAATATTCTGGGGAATAATGGGGATCTCTGGCTCGGTTATACTCAGTCTTCACGTTGGCAGGTCTATAACTCGGAAGAGTCACGTCCGTTTCGTGAAACCAATTATGAACCCGAAGCAAGTTTTGTTTTGCGTACCAATTATGACCTTTTTGGTCTTAACTGGCGTATGTTGGGACTAACCATTAATCATCAGTCCAATGGCCGTTCTGACCCGTTGTCGCGTAGCTGGAACCGCGTCATGCTGAATCTGGGCTTTGAAAAAGACAATTTTGCCCTGATGGTTCGCCCTTGGTATCGCTTTGAAGAGAATCGTGACGACGATAACAATCCCGAGATCAAGAACTATATTGGACGCGGCGACATGACGGCTTTTTATCGTCATAACGAGCATGATTTTTCCTTGATGCTGCGTCATACCTTAAAAGGCGGTGATGACAATCGTGGTGCAATCCAGTTTGACTGGTCATTCCCGATCAGTGGCCGTTTACGTGGTCAATTCCAGCTTTTTGATGGCTATGGCGAAAGTCTGATTGATTATAACCATCGTGCCACTTATGTGGGCTTGGGTGTTTCCTTAATGAACTGGTTCTAAGTTTCCAGGCTTCATCATTTTAGAATTAATATAAAAAAACCATGCTGTAGCATGGTTTTTTTATTGGGTGGTTTAACCAATCTGGATTTCTGAAGGCGGATGTTTGATTCGGCTCTTTTTCGGGGTAGCAATGAAATAAGCTAAAGTCAGTGGCCCTAAACGTCCTGCAAACATTAACAGCATCAAAATAATCAAACTGGCAGGTTGCAGTTCTTCGGTTATTCCTCGGGTCAAGCCGACCGTGCAGGCTGCTGACACGGCTTCAAACAACAGATCGAGAAAGTCATGTTCAGGTTCCAGAATTAATAAACTCATAAAGCCCATCACAATTAAGGCAGCTGTAATACAGACCACGGCCAGTGCCTTAAATGTGGTTTTTTCGGGAATAGAATGATTAAACAGACGGATTTCATCTTCACGTCTTAAAAAACTGATTACGCTAATTAATACAATAATAAACGTGCCGACTTTAATTCCGCCCGCCGTACTTAAGGAGCCGCCGCCAATAAACATCAGAAACATGGTGACGAGGGTCGATGCATCACTCATTTGCTCCATCGGTAAGCTATTAAAGCCTGAAGAGCGGGGAACAGTGGCATGGAACCAGGCATTCACGGCTTGATCGCCTAGACTCATCAGGCCCAGAGTTTGCGGATTAGAGGCTTCGAGTAGCCATAGTACAATAAACGCACTCAGATTGAGCCCCAGAATCGTCGAAAGAATGAGCTTGCTATTGGTACTTAACTTGCGCCAGCGTCTATGTTGCTTGACATCCATCAGCACCAGAAAACCGATACCACCAATGATATACAGCATACTAATGGTAAAGGTGATCAGATACTGCCCTGAAAAGCTCATCAAGCTATTTGGGAAAAGCGAAAATCCACCATTATTGAACGCTGAAACACTATAAAAGGCAGCATAAAAGAGTGCTTCACTGAACGGATATTCCCTGAGCCAAGACAAGGTCAGAATCAGCGTACCGATAGCTTCAAAAAACAGGGAATATAAAAATACCGCTTTAATGGTAAAACTGACTTTTTTCAGGCTGGTCTGGCCAATCGATTCCTGTGCCATGACTTGCTGTTTGAGTCCCATCTTGGGTGCCAGACTCATCACTGCCAGAATGGCAAAGGTCATAAAACCCAATCCACCGCATTGCAGCAGAAACATAATGACAACCTGGCCAAATACCGTATAGGCTTCACCGACATTCACTACGGACAGTCCGGTAATGGTCACCGCAGAAGTAGCCGTGAAAATGGCTTGCAACCAGCTGATATCACCCTGATGGGCAATAGGTAACATCAGTAGCAGTGAACCGATCAGGATTAATCCGAGAAATCCTAAAGCCAGTAAGCTTGGAGGGCTGAGATTAATGGTTCTATGTTGCTTTAAGTCAGAACTTCTCATAGCGCTTTAAAATATCTGGCGAGATGGCGTAAAGGCTCCAGTAATCCTTCAACCACAAGAATATCGCCTTCCTGCAGAATCAGGTCGGATGCGACCTGGTATTGCACCACTGATCCGCGCTTATGTAATAAGGTGGTGATTTCAGGGGCGTGCTTCATCAGTTGGTTGAGCGGCGTAGCATGATGATCGGCATGAATCTCAATTTTGACAATATAATGATCATCTTCCAGTGCCATATAACGACTGACCATCGGGTAGCTTAAAGACTGAGCCACACGCACGCCCATATCTTCTTCAGGATGAATGATTTTCTCGACATTGAGATGGGTCAGAATCATGTGATGGGATTTTGATTTCGCTTTCGCCCATATTTTCTTGACACCCATATTTTTCAGGTGCAATACACACAGAATACTGGCTTCAATATCTTCTCCGATCGCCACGACTACGGCATCACAACGCTGCACATTCAGTTCATCCAGCACATGCTCATCGGTTGCATCGGCAATTACAGCATGGGTCAGTTGATCAGAAATATTTTCTACATATTTTTTATTCAGATCGATTCCGATCACTTCATGATTCAGACTGATCAGTTGCGTGGCCACAGTCGCACCAAAACTACCCAGCCCAATCACTGCAAATAATGCCATGAATATTGTCCTAACTATTTTTATTACATCTCAATTTTAGTGTAAGAGAATTTCGTAAAAATTGCGCTGCTATTCAGCAAGCTATGCCGAGATAAATAGTATGATCATGATTTTGAGTTGCACATAAAAAACCGCCTCGAAAGGCGGTCTATATTTTAACAATTACTTCAGGAAGCGCTGATAGCCCAGATTATTGGTAATTTCCTGATATGGATAGGTAATGGTTTCAAGGGTTTCAATCAAGCCATCCGGATTCTGCTGCGCATCGGTCGCCTCCAGACCCACCAGAACACGCCCTTCCGCAGCGCCGTGGTTACGGTAATGGAACAGGGTAATGTTATGTGTTGGGCCAAGACGTTCCAGGAACATTAATAAAGCACCAGGACGTTCTGGAAATTCCACCCGGAACAGGCGTTCATTTTCAATATCGGCATGACCACCAATCAGGTAACGAATATGCAGTTTTGCCACTTCATCATCAGACAGGTCATCGACGTCATACTGGAATTTTAGCGTTTCATAAATTTCCTGACGTTCTTTTTCACCATTTTTTAAGCTGATCCCAACAAATACTTGAGCAGCAGAGACATCACTGGCACGGTAATTAAATTCGGTAATATTGCGACCTTGCAAAGCGCGACAGAAGTTGAGGAATGAACCTTTCTGTTCTGGAATCGTCACGGCAAAAATCGCTTCTTTACGTTCACCGAGTTCGGTACGTTCGGCGATATAACGCAAACGGTCGAAATTCATGTTGGCGCCGCACACAATCGACACCATATTTTTACCTTCGATTTTATGTTCTTCGACATATTTTTTAATGCCGGCCAATGCCATAGCACCTGAGGGTTCGACAATGCTGCGGCATTCGTCATAAGTATCTTTAATGGCTGCACAAATTTCGTCAGTATTGACCAGTACCACATGTGGTTCTACGATCGGGCCAGAATTATCTGACTTTTGCAGGCGAATCACTTCAAATGGTTTTTCACCAATTTGTGCGACGGCTGTACCGTCAGCGAATAAACCCACAGAAGGTAAAATGACACGTTCATTGGCCTCTAAAGCTGCTTTTAAGCATGCAGATTCGTCATATTCCACCGGAATGACTTTGACATGCGGGGCAACATCACCCAGGTAGGCTGCCACACCTGCGATCAGGCCACCGCCACCTACCGCTACAAATACATAATCGACATCACGCCATTGACGCAGAATTTCATTGGCAATGGTACCTTGACCCGCCATCACCAGCTCATCATCATAAGGCGGAATAAAAGTCATGCCATCTTCTTGAGCACGTTGAATTGCATATTTGTTGGCAACGTCGAATGAGTCACCATGTAAAACAACTTCACCCCCAAGGCGTTTTACCGCTTGGACTTTAATATCTGGTGTTGTTTTTGGCATTACGATAATGGCGCGAATACCCAATTTTTTACCCGATAATGCCACGCCTTGCGCATGGTTGCCTGCTGAAGCTGTGATGACACCACGTTCCAGTTGAGATTTCGGCAATTGACTAATGCGGTTATAAGCACCACGTAATTTGAATGAAAAAACCGGTTGTAAATCTTCACGTTTAAAGCGGATGTTATTATTGAGTCGTTCGCTAATTCGTGGTGCTGCTTCGAGTGGAGTTTCGATTGCAACATCGTAGACCGTTGCTTGTAATATTTGTCGAACCAAACGAGACAGCATGTTAATTTTCCATCTAACAGTTTAAAATAGGCGCTTATTGTAACAAACCATACGGCTTTGCGGTTCGAAAATACTGCAAAAGTCCAAAATAGTTGAGTGAAGCCATGAGTCTATATGCAACCCAAGATGAGAAAAAACAAGCAGCGGCCCGTGCTGCTCTGAAACACTTACCAAAAGGCGGCATTTTAGGCGTAGGTACCGGAAGTACGGTTAACTTTTTAATCGATTTATTGCCAGAACTTCAGTTAGAAGCGGCTGTGGCAAGTTCTGAAGCAACGGCGCAACGTCTTAAGAAGTTAGGCATTGAAGTGGTCGATATGAACTCTGTCGGCGGACTAGATGCTTATGTCGACGGCGCAGATGAAATTGATCGTCATTTGCATATGATCAAAGGTGGTGGTGCAGCACTGACACGTGAAAAAATTGTGGCATCGATTGCGAAAAAATTTGTGTGTATCGTGGATGATTCAAAATGGGTCGGACAATTGGGACACGATTTCCCACTGCCAGTTGAAGTAATTCCTATGGCACGTTCTGCGGTTGCACGTAAAATTGTCTCTCTGGGCGGTGATCCTGCATATCGTGAAGGTGTCGTGACTGACAATGGTAATGTGATTTTAGATGTGCATAATCTGAATATCTTAAATGCACTCGAGCTTGAAAAAACGCTTAACAATATTCCTGGCGTGGTCTGTAACGGAATTTTTGCGATTAATAAAGCGGACATCGCAATTGTGGCAACCAATGACGGTATTGAAGAACGTACTGCGGTTTAATCCTTTAATTTTATAAATTAAATTCCCCTAAATCTCCCTGAGCGAAGTTTTAAAGCACTGCTTTAGAACAAGTGCAAGAAGGGAGACTTTTAAAAGCCCCTCTTTGAAAAAGGAGGGTTAGGGAGGATTAAAAATAAAATCAATAAAATATGACCCCAAACCTCCCTGAAATCCAAATTACTCGAAAATTACGCGCAACACGCTTGAGACTGCGTGTAGAGCCGACGCAAATTAAATTAACTGTGCCGCAGTTTTGCACACAGCGCCAAGTTCAAGAATTTTTAAAACAATCAGAACAATGGCTGATTAAAACCTGGCAATCGCAGCAGGAAAAATTCCAAAAAATAGACCGAACGCTACCAACTGAGCTGCAGCTGTTTAATTTAAACGTACCAGTTCAGATTCATTATCAAAGCCAGAAACATAACTTTGTTTTCGATTCTGAGAAGTTACAGCTCTGTGTCAGTGATCGACATCCTGAAGAATATTTAAAAGCCTTTGTCATCAGCTATGCCAAAGAACAGCTTCCCCTATATTTAAATCTTGTCTCACAGCAATGCAATCTGCCTTTTAAAAAGTGCAATATTCGCCAACCCAAAACCCGCTGGGGCAGTTGTTCTGCTCAGCATGACATTATGCTGAATAGTGCTTTGGTGCTATTTCCCGAAAAAATTACCCGTTATGTCGCGGTACATGAACTGGCACATACCCAATATTTTGATCATAGTTCACTTTTTTGGGCGGAAGTTCAGAAACATGATGCAAATTTTCAACAGCATCGGAAAATGCTAAAAAATACGCCGTTGCCATATTGGTGGGAAGCTTAAAATTGAACTGAATAGAGAATGAGAGGGAAATAAAGGCTTAAAATAGCCTAAGCAATATAGATATTACTTTTCCATCTCTCTTTAATTTTGAAATTGGGTTCAGTACTTATAAAAAACCAGTAATCCCCGCTGAAACAGTTTAGAAAACCTCAACTTCCTGTCATACTACGCAGTTACGAAATGGAAACTTTGATTTGAGGTAGTGATCGTGATTACTGTTGGTATTGTCGGTGGTACAGGTTATACAGGCGTTGAATTGTTGCGTCTTTTGCTACGACACCCAAATGTACAGGTGAATGTACTAACATCACGTACCGAAAATGGTCGCCGTGTAGATGACATGTTCCCAAGTTTACGCGGACATACCGATCTTCAATATTCAGATTTAAATATCGATGAACTTAAAAAATGTGATGTCGTGTTTTTTGCAACGCCGCATGGTGTTGCAATGAAACATGCCGAAGCGCTTGTGGCTGCAAAGACCAAAGTCATTGACCTGGCGGCAGATTTCCGTTTACAAGATCTGCAACAGTTTGAAAAATGGTATGGCATGCAACATGCTTGTCCAGAACTGTTAAAAGACTCTGTTTACGGTTTATCTGAATTGAATCGTGAACAAATTAAACAGGCCAATGTAGTTGGAAACCCGGGTTGTTATCCAACCACGGTTCAGTTGGGGCTGGCGCCAGTATTAACATCAAGTGACGCACTAGTGAAACCTGAAAGCATTATTATTGATGCGAAATCAGGTGTGTCGGGTGCAGGTCGTAAAGCAAGCTTGGGCGGCATCTATACTGAAAATGCCGATAACTTTAAAGCCTATGGCGTAGCAGGTCACCGCCATCATCCTGAAATTGTCGAAGCTCTGGAAAATATCTCAGGTCAAAAAGATGTGTTTGATCACATTTTATTTGTTCCGCATTTGGTGCCAATGATCCGTGGTATGTTGTCGACCATCTACATCGATCTCACTGAAGCAGGACAAGCAGCAGATTTACAGGCATTGTATGAACAGTTCTATGCCAATGAAACTTTTGTCGATGTCATGCCAGCAGGCAGCTCACCAGAAACCCGTTCAGTGCGTGGTGCCAATCAGTTGCGTATAGCCTTGTACAAGCCGCAACCGACCAAGCTGGTAGTCCTGGTTGTACAGGATAACTTGGTGAAAGGTGCAGCAGGTCAGGCCGTACAAAACATGAACCTGATGTTCGGATTTGCCGAAGATGCTGGCTTAAATAATATTGGTTTATTACCATAAGAAACGTATTAGAACTTCACACACATTTAGATTTGGATTTAAATGTGTGTCTTGAATAAAGCAAACAAGAGATCAAAATGCCGAATAACGAGTCAAATACGACCATTCCTCAGGAACCAGCTGCAAAAAAATCTTTGATGAAAGGCAATACGCCCTTGGTCATTGGTGCGGCTGTATTGATCTTGAGTAGTGGTGTGCTCGGATATACCGTAGGACACCGTCAGGGTTTGACTGCGGCGGGTTATGATGCAGATGCAGAGCAACTGGTCGATGTGGTACAGACACAAAAAGCCAGTCTGGAAACATTAAATAAGAATCTGAATACTGCGGTTCAGGAGCGTGATCTGGCGGTGAGTAATGCCAATGATCTCTATCTGGCCATGACCAAGGCACGTGATGAACAGGTGCAGGCTGAAAGTGTCGGAACCATTTATCGCGAGGTCTTACGTCAGCGTGGCGGTTTGGCTTTGGCCGTGCAAAACCTGTCGATTAAGCCTTTGCCTGAAAATGCCTTTGAATATCAGATTGATCTGGTTCAAGTTAGTCCGGGCAAAAGTCGTGCCTCCGGGAGTATTGAATTACGCTTGATTAAAGGGACTGAAATTCTGGTGGTGCCACTGGAAGACAAAAACTTTAATTTTGAAAATTATGAGCGTTTAACAGGTCGCTGGAGCATGCCAAAAGGCTTTAAGCCAGAATTTATTGAGATACGTCTCAGCGGTGCCAAACCGGTGATCCGTCGTTTTAGCTGGGAACAGGGCAAAGCAGTTGAAAATCAGTCTGCCGCCTTGTCAGAAATTCCGAAAACCGAAGCAAATGCAAATTAAGTGTGAAATATAAATCTTATGCCAAGCAATAAACGTCAAATGTGTTTAAGTGATATCAAAAATTCTTTTTATGAATCTGGAATTGTTGATTGGCATATCAGCCCGCGTTTAGCAAATGAACCTTTGGAAGGTGATGATTCTGACCTTGCTGTGCAGACTGCACCGCCAGAACTGAAACGTCCGCCCTTATATGCTGTCGTTTTAATGAACGACGACTATACCCCGATGGAATTTGTAATTGAAATTTTACAACAATACTTTGCAATGAATCTTGACCAAGCTACACAAGTAATGCTAACTGTACATTATGAAGGAAAGGGTGTAGCTGGGGTCTATCCTCGAGACATTGCGGAAACCAAAGCGAACCAAGTCAATAATTATGCTCGATCACAAGGTCATCCATTACTTTGCCAAATAGAGCCTAAAGATTAAGGGGGTTACATGCTCAGTCGTCAATTAGAAGTATCACTACGTTTGGCTGTCAGCATGGCTCGTCAAAAGAGACATGAGTTCCTGACCGTAGAACATTTATTATTAGCCTTGCTTGACAATGACTCTGCCGTAAATGCGCTTAAAGCATGTGGCGCAGACATTATCGTGTTGCGCAAGGAATTAGAAGAATACGTAGAACAGCATACCCCTAAGCTTGGTGAAAATAGTGATCAGGCACCACACCCAACAGAAAGTTTTGACCGGATCTTGCAGCGCGCGATTTTTCACGTGCAATCTAGCGGTGGTGATCGGACTGTAGAAGGTGCTGATATTCTGGTTGCGATGTATTCTGAGCGTGACTCATTTGCCGTCTATCTATTGAAACGTCATCAAATTAATCGCCTTACGCTAACTCAGTACCTGTCTCATGGTACCCGTAAAGAAGATGTACAGTCTGAAGAAGAAATCGAAGATCTAGATGGCGAATCAGCATCTTCAGCAAGTTCAGGTCCACTTGAACTTTATACCACTAACCTGAATGTTGAAGCACAAAAAGGTAAGACCGATCCACTGATTGGTCGTGAAAAAGAAATTGAACGTGCCGCTCAAATTCTGTGCCGCCGCCGTAAAAATAACCCACTTCTTGTCGGTGATCCGGGGGTCGGTAAAACCTCGATTGCAGAAGGTTTGGCATGGTTGATCGTTAATGGTAAAGCGCCAAAACCACTCGAAAATGCTGAAATTTTCAGTCTGGATATTGGAGCATTAGTTGCCGGAACAAAATACCGTGGTGACTTTGAAAAACGCTTGAAACAGCTTTTAAATGCGCTGAAAAAGAAACCTGAAGCTGTGCTGTTTATTGATGAAATTCACATGATTATTGGTGCAGGCTCCAGTATGGGCAGCACCATGGATGCATCGAATCTGATCAAGCCTGCATTGGCCAATGGCACTTTACGTTGCATTGGTTCAACCACTTTTCAGGAATACCGTCAGGTCTTTGAAAAAGATCATGCTTTGTCACGCCGTTTCCAGAAAATCGATGTGAATGAGCCATCTATTTCTGAAACCATTGATATCCTACGTGGCTTGAAATCGAAGTTTGAAGATTTCCATCATGTGCAATATGACGATCAGGCATTGGTATCTGCAGTTGAACTTTCTGCAAAGTTCATCAATGACCGTTTCTTGCCAGATAAAGCCATTGACGTGATTGATGAAGCAGGTGCGCAGCGCCGTTTAAAAGCTGAACAAGATGACAGTTTGATCACGGTAGAAAACATCGAAGATATCGTGTCGAAAATTGCGCGTATACCACCAAAAACGGTCTCTAAAGATGACAAGAGCGTACTGGAAAATCTTGAGCGCGATCTGAAACGGGTGGTCTTTGGTCAGGATGAAGCGATCGAAGCTTTAGCGTCTGCCATTAAACTGTCTCGTGCTGGTTTGAAATCTCCAGATAAACCTGTGGGCAGCTTTGTTTTTGCTGGCCCAACCGGTGTCGGTAAAACCGAAGTGACCAAGCAGCTGGCTAAGCAGATGGGCGTAGAGCTGGTTCGCTTTGATATGTCCGAGTACATGGAACGCCACGCGGTGTCGCGTTTAATCGGTGCACCTCCGGGCTATGTCGGTTTTGATCAGGGTGGTTTGTTGACTGATGCGATCCATAAAAATCCACATTGTGTGCTATTGCTTGATGAGATCGAAAAAGCGCATCCAGATGTCTTTAACCTGTTATTGCAGATTATGGATCATGGTTCCTTGACCGACAATAACGGACGTAAATCGGATTTCCGTAACGTGGTCTTGGTACTCACCACCAATATTGGTGCTGAAAGTATTTCACGTATTAGCATTGGCTTTATGGAACAGGACAATAGCAACGATAACCAGGAAGCGATGAAGAAAGCCTTCTCTCCGGAATTCCGTAACCGTCTTGACGGCGTGATTCAGTTCAAGGCATTGCCAAGCAGCATCATTGAAAATGTCGTGGATAAATTCCTGACCGAACTTCAAGCGCAACTTGATGATAAGAAAGTCATGCTGGAAGTGGATCAGAGTGCGCGTGAATGGATGTCAGAGCAAGGCTATGACCGTTTAATGGGCGCACGCCCAATGCAGCGTCTGATTCAGGAACACCTGAAAAAACCATTGGCAGAAATGATCCTGTTTGGTGAACTGGCTGAAAATGGCGGTAATGTTGCAGTGTCGGTGAAGAAAGAAAATGGTAAAGCTGTTGGCTTAAAACTTGAAGTCTTTGAAGACCAGACTGCTGAACCTGCTTAATCAATATGAAAAAATAAAACCCGTGCAAGCACGGGTTTTTTCATGCACTCATATTTTAAATCATCAAATTCATTCATACAGTTCAAAAGATAAATCATGGATATTCAAATTACCAAGCTGCTCACCACTTTTTGCCTGTTTCTGGTCACGGCATTGATGGAAATTTTAGGCTGTTATTTTCCCTACCTGATTTTAAATCAGGGAAGAAGTCACTGGTTGTGGATTCCAACAGCTCTGGCTTTGGCGGCTTTCGTCTGGCTACTCACCTTGCATCCGGCTGCTTCTGGACGGATTTATGCCGCTTATGGTGGCATCTATATTTTTTCGGCGCTAATGTGGTTGCGCTTCGTTGATCAAGTCACACTGTCACGTTGGGATTTACTTGGCGGGATGGTGGTAATACTGGGGGCACTGATTATAATTCTACAGCCGCAAGGTTTGGTGCGTTAGCAGGATATAACAGCAAACCTCATCAAAAAGAGGTAGCTATAGCGACCTCTTTGTTTTCTTGATGTTTTAATCCTGAATAAAAGCCAATATCTTATTTCTTTAGACTATTTCAATTTGCAATCTTTCTGGGAAATATCAGTTTTATAGGTTTGTGTTTGCGAGCTCAGGCTGAGCTCGACCTTGTATGGGTTTTCAATCTGATAGCGATGCTCAAAGAAAATCTCGCAATTATTGAGCAGATTATTACGGATCATTTTCATCACTTCTTTGCGGCCCAGATCTTTTTCAAATTGGCTAAAATCCGGTGTGGTGATTAAACCTTTTAATGTGGTTTTATTGGCACTTAACTGTAATTGTTCAATAATTGTATTCTGGTCGATCTGTAAAGGTAAAGTTCTGGAATCTTCTGCACTGAGTACCGCGAGTAATTCATTCAGTTCAGCTTTTTTCTGAATTTTAAATTTGCTGTCAATAATATTTTTTTCCTGAAGATATTGATCAAATTCAGAAGCATGAACGGAGAAGGTCGCACTGCTAAAACCTGCCAATAGTGCCAAGGCCCAATATTTATTTTGCATTGTATAACATCACTTTTTATTCCATTTCAATCATGATTATAAGAGCTGAGACAAAAAAAGCACCAGAGATTGGTGCTTAATTTGTGAAGATTCAGCTTTTAATTTAGTCTTTTTTCAGATTTTCATTAATCAGGAATTCAACCAGAGCTTTTTGCGCGTGCAAGCGATTTTCAGCTTCATCCCAAACCACGGCATTTTTATGGTCAAGCAAGTTTTCTGAAATTTCTTCGCCGCGGTGCGCAGGTAAGCAGTGCATAAACAAACAATCCGGATGCGCAAGATCCATCAGGCGTTCATTCACTTGATAGTCTGCAAATGCTTTCTCACGGATTTTTTGTTCTTCTTCCTGGCCCATGCTTGCCCAAACGTCAGTCACAATCAGGTCAGCATTCACGGCTGCATCTTCAGCGGTATCGACCAGTTCAACACAATGCGCAAATTCAGACAGGAATTTTTCTTGTGGTTCATAACCTTTTGGCGCTGCAATTTTCAGATTAAAGCCCCACATGTGTGCTGCTTCAATATATGAATTACACATGTTGTTGCCATCACCGATCCAGGCAACAGTTTTACCTTCGATTGAGCCGCGTTGCTCTACATAGGTCTGCATGTCAGCAAGTAACTGGCAAGGATGGTGATCATCTGTTAAAGCATTAATCACAGGAACTTTTGAGTAAGATGCAAAACGTTCCACGATATCATGACCGAAAGTACGGATCATCACGATATCTAGCATGCTTGAGATCACGCGTGCAGAATCTTCAATCGGTTCACCGCGGCCTAACTGGGTATCGCGAGAAGACAGGAAAATTGCGCTACCACCAAATTGGCTCATGCCAGCTTCAAACGAAACACGCGTACGGGTACTCGATTTCTCAAAAATCATGCCCATCACTTTACCAACAAATGGTTGGAACACTTCATTGTTATGCTGTTTGCGCTTAAGCTCAATTGCGCGTTGCAAAATCTGGTTAAGTTCTAAAGTTGATAAATCGCGTAAGGTGAGAAAGTGACGGAGAGCCATTCGTTACTCCACAATAATTGCCGAAAAACTCGATCAACAATCAGTTGTTGGTTAGTTTAAGAAAAAATACGGAATCGGCTAATATACTATAAGCAATGAAAAATGCAAAAAAACTAGACTTTTTGATGACCGTCTAAAAAGCGATCCACACAATAACTGATGTATTTGTCGATTTCCTGATCATCTTCTTGTATGGAAATTCCCATCAGGATGCGCCATTCCAGATTACGCAAAATACCAAAATATAGCTGAGCCGAATATTGCGGATTTTCACAATGCAATAAGCCTTGTGCATCTGCCTGTTCTAATGCAGTGGCAATCGCACTCTGGACATGTACAGGACCGTGTTCATGAATATGCTGAGCAAGTTCCGGATTGCGCTGACTCTGTTCCAGTACCAGACGCATAAAGGCCGAGTTTTCAGGTTGCATGATCTGGTGATAAAAATTGAGTAGCGTGTGTACTAAATAACTACGAAAATCCAGTGCCATCAGTTCGATTGGAATACTGATATCTTCAAAAAACTTGATACGACGATAATCACAGATGGCCTTAAACAAGCCTTCTTTATTGCCAAAGTACTTATAAATGGAGGCCTTGGAGCCACCTGCGTGCTGAACAATATCATCGAGAGACACAGCATCATAACCCCGTTCCAGAAACAGCTCGGTTGCACTGTTCAGCAGCGCAATACAGCGCTCATGACCACGTTTGGTCTGCGGCAGGTCTTTGGCGAGCGGTTCTAGGACGAGGTCTTGCATAGGAGATAATACATCAACATGTCAATAAAGATTGAAATGCCATCATAGCAAATATATGTACATATTTCATAATTGCACCGCATAAGCGCAGTATTTGCCGGATTAGGTAAAGTAAAACTTAAAAATTTGACTAAAGTTTTAGAGTATTTGTTCTATCAGATTGTGGAATGAGCAAGCCAAATGAGTATACTCGAGTTTCAATAATTATAGCCAAGACTGTGGAAAAGGAAGATGACAGAACAAATGTCTGCAGGTCTAAGATTTAGACAAGCACTTGAAGTCGAGAAACCATTGCAAATTATGGGTACGGTAAATGCCTATGCTGCCATGATGGCCAAACAAGTCGGTTATAAAGCCATTTATTTATCAGGTGCGGGTGTCGCGAATTATTCTTATGGTTTGCCTGACCTGGGCATGACCAGTCTGGATAATGTTCTGGAAGATGTACGCAGGATTACAGAACGTGTTGATACACCTTTATTGGTCGATATCGATACCGGTTGGGGTGGCGCATTAAATATTGCCCGCACGATCAAACAGATGATTGCAGCTGGTGCAGCCGCAGTGCATATTGAAGATCAGGTGGCACAAAAGCGTTGTGGCCATCGTCCAAATAAAGAAATTGTGTCACAGCAGGAAATGGTCGATCGTATTAAAGCGGCGGTCGATGCGAAAACCGATGCAAACTTTGTGGTCATGGCGCGTACTGATGCGCTACAAAAAGAAGGCCTGCAAGCGGTGATTGATCGTGCTTGTGCCTGTGTTGAAGCGGGTGCAGATGCAATTTTTGCCGAAGCGATGACCGATATCACCATGTATCGCACCGTATGCGATGCAGTGGGTGTGCCAGTCTTGGCAAATATTACCGAATTTGGTGATACACCGTATTATACGGTAAATGAGTTGGCAGAGCAGGGTATTGGCATGGTGCTGTATCCATTATCGGCGACACGTGCCATGCAAAAGGCAGCCCTTGAAGTGATGCGTTCTGTGCGTGAACACGGCACTCAGGTGAATGTGCTGGATATTATGCAGCAACGCAAAGAACTCTACGAATTTTTAGATTATCACAGCTTCGAAGACACATTAGATAAACTGTTTAAACAGGAGAATTAAAAAAATGGCTGAAGGAAAAGTACTCACCGGCGCAGGATTGCGTGGACAAGTGGCAGGGAAAACTTCACTCTCAACTGTAGGCAAAAGTGGCGCAGGTCTGACCTATCGCGGTTATGACGTGCAGGATCTGGCTGAACATTGCCAGTTTGAAGAAGTGGCTTATCTGATTTTCTTTGGCGAACTGCCAACTTCAGAGCAGTTAGTTGCCTATAAAGCCAAATTAAAATCTTTGCGCACGCTACCTCAAGCCTTAAAAGAAGTGCTAGAGCGTATTCCTGCCGATTCTCATCCGATGGATGTGATGCGTACTGGCGTGTCGATGCTGGGCAATCTTGAAACTGAACTGTCTTTTGAACAGCAACAGGATATTGCAGACCGTATTCTTGCCACTTTACCGGCAATTATCTGTTACTGGTATCGTTATAGCCATGACGGTGTGCGTATTGAAGAAAATACGGATGATGATTCAATCGGTGCACAGTTCCTGCATTTATTACGTGGCGAAAAGCCAAATGAACTGCATGAACAGGTGATGAATGTTTCTCTGATTCTATATGCAGAGCATGAATTTAATGCTTCGACCTTTACGGCGCGTGTATGTGCATCGACTTTATCTGACATGCATTCTTGTATTACCGGTGCAATCGGTTCCTTGCGTGGCCCTCTACATGGCGGTGCTAACGAAGCTGCAATGGATATGATCGAAAACTGGACTTCGCCTGAAGAAGCTGAACGTGAAATGCTGGGCATGCTGGAACGTAAAGAAAAAATTATGGGCTTCGGTCATGCGATTTATAAAGACAATGATCCGCGTAATGGCATCATCAAAATCTGGTCTGAGCGTTTAGCCAAAGATGTCGGTGATACGGTACTTTATCCGGTCTCAGTGCGCTGCGAAGAAGTGATGTGGCGTGAGAAGAAATTATTCTGTAATGCCGATTTCTTCCATGCTTCGGCTTATCACTTTATGGGCATTCCAACCAAGCTGTTTACCCCGATTTTTGTCATGTCACGTGTCACAGGTTGGGCAGCACATGTGATGGAACAGCGTGCAGACAACCGTATTATCCGTCCAAGCGCGGATTATACTGGGCCGGAACTGCGTAAAGTAGTACCGATCGCCGAGCGTTCTACAGCGGCTTAATATTTATTAATATCTTGAATAAAAAATAAGGTCTCAATCGAGACCTTATTTTTTATCGACTTAACAGGACTGGATCTTCAATGCTATAGCCTGTTTCAAAAGGAATCCCCAGATACTTGACTGTCACCAGCGTTTTATTCTGTTTAGGAACTTTATAGGCCTGACTAATTTTTAGACCTTGCTGATAACTGACCGCTTGATGGGTCGGACTTTTTTGTGAGCCAGATTTGACTTGATATTGATAAGTCCATTTTGGCACTTTTTCTTGTGGATCGTACCAGGCAGCTGCCGTCCCTGTTGTGGTTTTTAAAATTTTAAGTTGTGGCTTTGAACTTTGAATCGGACTCAGTGGAACTAAACGTTTTTTGATTTTGGCAATGTCCTGATCAAACTTGCGACTGTCTTGGTCATAATCAATACGTTTGGTTTTTGGATTGATATATAAGGAGTTGACCTGAATCAACTGATTCGGTTTTGCGGATTTAAAATTATAATAATACAGCTGTGGCAAACGCCCACGACCATCAAGGTAATGACGCATGACATAGAGCTTTTGCTCTTTGACTTCATAGCCTAGAATTTCAATATTTTGTGGGCCACCGACCGTAGCAAAAGCCAGACTGGGCAAGCCAAGAGGGAGCAGAAACAGCGCAGTTTTAATATTCATGGTTATTCTACCCGCAAAAAATAGATTAGCATTTGATCATGCTAATCTATCTTAAAATACAGTAGAAATAATGAAGCTTGTTGCGGCGTAATTATAAAACTAGATTAATGATTGAGTAGATTAATCATATCGTGTGCAACCACGGCAGACAGTTTATTCAGACGTTCGAGTGGAGTACCTTTCAAATAATACTGGAATTGATGCACTTGAGTACCATCATTAATTGCTACAAAAAAAGTCCCTTCCGGTTTCTCTGGTGTCGCACTACCACCGGGTTTAAGCAAACCTGTACAGGCAATAATCCAGTCTGCATCCCGGAACATCTTTTTACCCGCTTCTGCCAAGGCAACAGTAACTGGCATGGATTCGGCAGTGTAACTATTGATCAAAGTCTGGGGAATGTTTAATACCGAAGTTTTTACACCAACATCGTAGCAGACCAATCCGCCAGCCAGAATTTCGGCGCCGTCACTTTTACAGATGGAAAACTGGCTACATAGATATCCAGAGCTCGCACTTTCAATAAAGGCAATTTTTATATTTTTCTCTTCGAGTAAGTTGCAACAGGTCTTTATCATAGTCTCTATATTTTCTTTATGATCCGAGTGGTTTTAGCTTAATTTAGACAGATTTTTTCTGTCGTTCAACTCCGAGTATATTTATATTTTTATGAAAGTTAAAATTTTTCATGGATTAGTACAATTTGATACTAATTTGATCACAAAACCTGAGTGGTTAAAGCTTAGACTATTTTTTCAAATAGAGGTTTCTTCTCAAGCTGAACAGTGGTAAAAATAAAAATAAAGTGCTTAGTGAAAGTAGGGCGTTAGAATGAAAACCACAGTAAAATATGTAGTCTTAAAAAGTCTTGACTACCAATTGGGTACACCATTATTTCAGGAAGAAATTGATGCTGATGGTCAATATTTTGATCAGATTCCAAGCACGATTTCTTATCAGAATTTACAGTTCAAAGTAAAAAGCAAAGAGCTTAAACGTTTACATCTGGCTGAAGAGCAGGAAGATACCCAAACGATTATTGTTAAAGTTGTGAATATCTAAGATAAACCTTAAAGTGAATAAGCCTCTTTTTTTAAGAGGCTTATTATTTGGCTAACATTAAGTTAATAAAAGCTTTTTAAAAATAAAAAATTACCAAAATTAATGTCAGTCTGATTGATAAATATCTTTTATTAAAGTCAAGATAAATTGGAAACAACTTAGTCGTTATACGTGATTCAATGTTACGTATCGTATATTCGTTTATTAAAAAACTGTTTAGAACAATTACCTTTTGCATGTTTTATTCCATTTTTAAAAATATTAATACTTAGGCTGAGTTATTGAATTTAATCATAAATATCATGAGTATAGGTTTTTAATATATTTTACTTGATAATATATTGTTATTTTTTAAAATATTTTAAATGTCTTTTTTATATATTTTACTCAGGTTAAGTTATTCCTTTTATTGAATAATAAAAATTTCGAAACATATTATCTTTCATCATGTGTCTATTTTATTGGATAAAGTAATTTATGTTGCTTATTAATCTTGATTTCAACTACTTGGCTTACCATTTTTTACATTGAATTAATCCGTAACAGGTTATAGGTTGGAGAATTCTGAAAAATGCGTAGAGTAGATATTAAGTCGAAACTCTATCGGCTTTTAATTAATTTAAAGCAAATAGTAAGGAGTTACACCATGGCTAATAATCAACAGCAAGACCAACAGAAACAGCAACAACAGCAAAACCAACAAGGCACGCAAGATCAACAGCGTCAGCAAAACAACCAGCAAAACCCAAACCAGCAACAAAATAACCAGCAGCAACAACAGCCGCAGGGACAAAATAACCAACAACAGCGCGATCAGCAGCAACAACAGCAGCCACAGCGTAATCAGCAAAAAAACCAGCAATCTCAACAAGATCTGGAATAATCAACAGAACTAGCGGCCATAATAGAATTAACTAGCAGCGTGGGTATGATTCATAAGATCTGCCAAAACTGTAGCGTTAATTCTGTTTAAGCTGTACGTTCATAAAAAAACCGCCTGAATCAGGCGGTTTTTTTAGGGTAAAAATTTGGTTATAGACGTTAATCAGTATGAATTAACACTGGATATTGGCTTTCTGCTTATAAAAGCTTAAGGCATTGTCTAAATCTGTAAGCAGTCCTTTTTCTGTATATTCCTGAGGCATAAGTTTTAATAAAGCCGGCATATAACGAGTTTTATATTCTTTAGGATATTGTTCACAGAGTATGCGTGTTCTTTCTTCTGGACTAATACTGGAAGAATCTAGTTTGTCCAGATAAGCACTGAGTTGATTATCTGATTGTTCAAATTGGGCTTTGAGGGCTTGATCAGGTTCCGCTGAACTGTCGGCTTGCTGCTTTTGGCAGCCACTTATTGTCAGACTTATCAATAAAGTAATCAGTATACGATTTATCATGATGTCAAAATCTTATTATTTGTCATATCAAAAATTATAGAGAGAAATAGCCAAAAAGAAAGCAGTCATCGACCAACTTTAGAAGAAGTCAAAAATTCCTGATATTCACATACAGTACAGCAACAGGGAATTTTATCCTAAAAAATGAACAAATTTATTGTTATGCATATTGATCTAAAGTGTCCATCTGTTTTCTCTTAAGCATAAAATTTAACGAATAAAATATATTTTGCCTAAATTAAAGCCATTCAATTAAGAAAAGTAACGCTTATTGCACATTTAGAAACATAGCCTCTATATATCACACACAGATTGACTGCTGGGCCAGTGATATCTTGGCTTCATTCCAAGAACTTAATGAAAATAATTAGAAAATCAGCACATTATAAAGCCTGCTTAATTTAGGAGAGTTAAGCAGGCTTTTTCTTGTTTATAAACACGGATTGCTCAATGAGAGCTTTTTACTTTAATTATTCTCTTTCACATAAGTTTTCATATACAACATAAAGCCTGAAAATTCTCTCAAGAGTGAAACATGAATAGATGGTATTTATATATCTCTTTTTATAAAAAGACAGGGCAAAGCTATGATGAGATGTATATGTGCATTTGGCATGGGCGTGATGGTAGGTTGTTGTTTTAAATCTTGCAAAGAAAAAATGTGTCATATGATGGGCAATGATCATTGTAAGAAGGATCAAAAGACTAAAAGTGAAGAGCCTGCACGAACTTAAATACCAGAAACTTAACTTTGCTTAAATTGTGAAATGTATTCAGGCGGTTAAGTTATTACTCAGGTCGTGATCCGATTATTCCGTATCGAGTTATTGAGTCTTAAAATCAATACAAGCTTAATCACTGATTAAGCTTGTTACATTCAGGAGAAAAGCATGATCCAGTTTATATTTTGTTTATTTGGCCTTCATGGTGCGACTGAAATCAATTACACCTGTGATCATGAAGAGGTGAAAGAGTGTCGTGATTGCTTGAAAGATATTGAATAATGTTCCAATTCACCGGATGTATTAATGAAGCTCAATCCCCGTTCAATCATCACTTGGCGGGGGTTTTGTTTGTGGGTGAAATTTTTATAATAAAAATCCAAGATAACGATTGAACTCAACTGGATTTAAATGATACGGGTCACAATCTATACTTTATAAGATTATGATTTAAATAGGATTACATGACGATAAATGATTAAAATTGAGAACTAAAATAGTCGGATAAGAATATATTGCAAAATGCGATAATTTATATATACTAGAAATATAGCAAAATGCGATAAAATATATGCATGTGATCACCCACGCTCGAATTCTTGAAGCAACGCAAAAGTGGCCACAGGCTGGAACGGCATTAGATGGTTGGTATCGACTGATGAAGGCCAATCATCCTAAGGATTTTGCTGAAATGAAGAGACTCTTTCTAGCAGTAGATAAGGTTGGAAAGTTTCATGTATTCGATATCGGTGGAAACAAGATTCGGCTGATTGCTGTGGTGATGTATCAGGCAAAACGCGTTTATATTCGCCATGTCTTGTCTCACCATGAATATGATAAAGGTCATTGGAAGGAAGGTTAGAATGAATGCAATGATTAAACAGGCCGTTGATCACTGGCGTTATGTTGCACCATTGCTCAGCAAGCCGGAAAATGAGGATGACTTTCATACACTAACTGAAGCCCTAGATGAGCTTTTGGACATTGTCGGTGATGATGAATCACATCCTTTAATGGGGCTTATTCATCAACTGGGTGATCTGGTTTCGGCGTATGAGCATGAACATCTACCCATGCCAGAAGGTGATGGACGAACGGCCTTGGCCTTGTTGATGGAGCAACACGGGCTTAGTCAAGCAGACTTGTCTGATGTCGCGACACAATCAGTAATTTCAGAAATATTGAATGGCAAACGTCAGCTGAATATCCGTCATATCAAGGCCTTGTCTGAGCGCTTTGATGTATCGGCAGATACTTTCTTTTAATCGATGCCCGCCTAAGCTGATATTTCCATGCTGTGCTGTCTAATCAGGTAGCGCTGCTCATTTGATTATTTAAATTTCAAGTGTCGTGAAAGGTGAGAGCGCCTCCAGAAAAGTTTGCTTTTCTAAAAAGTGAATGTGAAACATAAATAATATTGATGTTTAGGATCAGATGTCATATTTATTTCTTAATGGATCGATAAAGGAGATACACATGACCAATAAATCAGAGCAAGAATCAAATCCGCAAAAAGAATCTAATGATGATAAAGGCAATCAGGATTCGTATAAGGGCGTGAAGCCAGAGAAAAAACCCAATGCAGAACCGGAAAATCCATTGAGAGAACAAAAATAGCTCTTTCACATTTTAAAAGCCCTAACTTGGTTTAGGGCTTTTAGTTTTTCGACAACCGGTGATCTCTGGGTTTCGCTTTAAACTCATCTCTCATTTCAAAGAAAAACTCATGAGCTTGTTCATGATCGCAGCATAACCAATCATGGCGTGATTCTTCAGGAATCACAATAATCGAGCGCTTCTCATCATCTGGATGGTGGAACTGTTTCATCAATAGGTGTTGATCGGAATTTATAGTCAGCATCGAAAATGATCTGATTTTTTCACCCTCAATGAGCACATCATCATAAATGGCTGCAACGGTAAAAGGGTTGCCATCTTCACGTGAAATACCAAACCAGTGCGGTTTTCCATCGATATATTTAGGTTCATAGAAAGTATCCACGGGCACTAAAGCAAACTGGTTATTTTTCCAGGCATGTCGAAAACTTGGCTTGGACGCTATTGTTTCAGTTCGGGCATTGTAAGTATGTCGACCATATTTTAATTCTTTCGCCCAAAAGGGAATCAGTCCGAAACGTGCAATATCTAACTCAAACCCCTCAGCACCTCGCATCATGATAGGAGCAGGTGCTAAGGGGTAAACATGTGATTTCATGTTCAATTCAAGTTGTTCTGCATGAAGATCTAATAAAGAGAGCTGACTTTTTGAGGGGAATTCATAGTTTGAACACATGACCGACCTCTTTGCTTAGCATTCTGATCTGCGATAACAATTAAACTATAAGAATGATGACCTCAAAACAATTCGAAATCGTAAATGTAGTTGGGTCTGGAAACGGAATTTTTATGGTGAATATGAATGTAATTTTTCGCCAATGGATGAAAAATAATCTTCGATAAAATGAGCGCCCAGATTCCATTGCTATAGTTTTATTTCCAGTTTTGCCTCCTTTGCCTGAAGGAGCTATCTTTTGCGCAGAAAGGTCATGCTGCATTTTATCTTTTGTTTATTCGGTCTTCATGGTGTCACAGAAATCGAATGCCAAGCGGATGGTAAAGAAGTGAAAGTATGTCGTGACTGCTTGAAAGAAGAAAGAGTTACATAAACGGTAAGAAAAGCTTAAAAATTCTTATCACTATTAATTCAGAATAGGCATTCACAATAAAACTCATAATTTTAGAGAATATAGAATGCCTAGAAATAATTATTTACCCGCTCTAGAACAAGTTTATGAGTTTTTAAAAGAACGTCCTGGCTTTAAAGAGAAAAGTGAGTTTGATAAGTCAGTAGAGTATTTTAGAACGCTGCACGAAGGAGAGCCTCAGGAATTTAAAGTCCAAGCATTCCATAACATTAGTGGTAAATTTGGAAATAAAGAAATACTGAGCATAAGTTCTGCACCTAAATTTACGGATAAAAACAGCTTCCTTAATTGGGTTGATATGCACATCAACAATTAGGTTTTGACGTTAGAACAGCTTATCCAATGGTCAGCTTTGTTATTTTCCACCCATACATTAATTAACATGGAGTACAAAAAACACTCTAAATTAAGTTGGAAAACTACACATTTGAATGCTAATTTTTGTATTCAAATCTGACAGTTAATGAGGTGAGCAATGAAGTTGTTGACTTTGTTTGGTGTAGGCGTAGCCGCAAGCTATTGTTATAAATCTATGAAAAATGGCAAGCTCGCTCTTTCCAGACCAAATTTTGATGAAAGTGTAAAACAATTTGTACTGCAAGAATTCGCAGCTTCGTAAGAATTAGATCTATTGGATTAAAGAGCTCATCATAGGATGGGCTTTTTTATTTCTCAGGCTTTTATGGAAAATGTTTATCTTTTGAATGCAAAAAGCCTATCAGGGAGATAGGCTTCTTTTATTAATTCAACATAATATTATGAGTTTTTCTTATCCGCCTGATTTTTTTGATCATTTTGCTCTTTGGTTATAGGAGCTGGCTCTCCTTGATTCGGTTTTTGCTCTTGCTCATTTGGCTTAGGTTTGTTCTCAGTCGCATTATTAGAAAATTGATTGAAAGACGCTTTTTGAGCAGTATTTGTATTAACTAACATAAGTTTCTCAATTTTAATTGTCGAAGATTCGACCTGCCTAGAGTGGCATATTAAAAGCACTTACAATGAGATGATTTAGAGATGCGAGTGTAGCGATATGTAGGATTTCGAGATTTATATCTTATTTATATTTCGGCATATTTTTGAATTATGGTGCAGGTAGATGATTTGTCTACTAAAGTGCGAAGTCAGTGGAATTATCGGATATTGCTTCGATACCTAAACTCCACAATGAGTATTTTAGTTCTAAAAATAGGCCTCTTAAATAGAGGATTGAAGATTTTAAATCAGTGGCTTAGCTATTTGGAGAGAAGATTTAAAGCGTGTTTTTATTTCAAAAGTATTCAATATTCCCGTAACTTTGCTTTATTAAGTATCAAAGGTGAATTGAAATAACTCCTTCTTAAAAATATTCCCATTTTTATCCGAGGTTGCTTTATAAAAATAGATTCATGTTTTACGCATTGTAAATGCCTTTCAATATTGATTTTTTACTTTAGCCACATTTAGCCATAAACTTACGAAAATTTCGTGCCTTAGGGTGCACTCTACAAATTTTTTTAAAATATATTTTCTGTGGATTTGTAGACCTTTGAACAGCAAGTAAAGGCAATTCAATGCAATATGACGCAACTATTAGTATTTATAAGCCATTGAAGATGCAAGGGAATACAATCTAATGCAAGCACTTGCAATCAGTACCAGACTGGGAGGATTCTATTTTTTCTACTATGCGATTGTGGGCGCATTCATGCCGTTCTGGAGTCTGTATCTGGAAGATCAAGGCTTTAACTATCAGGAAATCGGTGTTTTATCTTCTATTGCGATTCTCACTCGGTTTTTTGCGCCTTTTATTTGGGGCTGGATTGCAGATAAATCTGGTAAGCGCATGTTGCTGGTACGGATTGCCACCTGGATGGAAGCCTGTATCTGGTTGATGATATTTATCATTCCTAACAGCTTTCAGTCAGTGGCTTTACTGATGCTGATTTTCAGCTTTTTTCAAAATGCGATTTTGGCACAATTTGAAGGCGTGACTCTATTCTGGCTCGGGGAAAAAAGAGCAGAACTTTATGGCAAAGTCCGGAAATGGGGTTCGGTTGGATTTATTATCGGTGTATTTGGCTTGGGCGCCATCTTTGAAATTATCAGCATTAGCATGCTTCCAGTTTTATTGCTATGTATTTCATTTCTGGCTTTTCTCTGGTCTTTTAGCATTAAAGAACCCACGGCGGCGCCTACTGCACAGAAAAAGCTGGAAGCCCTGTGGCCGATTTTCAAGCGCCCGGTTGTATACAGTTTTTTTCTGATTGAACTGATCATGCTGTTTTCACATGCGCCGTTTTATAGTTTTTATAGTAATTATCTTAGTCAGGCGGGATTTAGTAGCAGTCAGATCGGATTGCTTTGGTCCATTGGGGTTATTGCCGAAATTATTATGTTTGCTTATGCCACCTTCTTTCTGACACGCTGGTCATGGCGTCATCTGGTGATACTTTGCCTGTTGATGACTGGCTTAAGATGGCTGATTGTAGGCGTATTTCCATCTGCATTTGTGGCACAATTTTTTGCCCAAACGATTCATGCCTTGAGTTTTGGTTTATTTCACATGATCGCCATGCGGGTTATTTTCCAGAATTTCTCTGCTGCACAGCAAGGCCGTGGACAGGCTTTATATAGCACCATGTGGGGCTTAGGCGTAGCAAGTGGCAGCATTCTGGCGGGCTATTATTGGGATAAAATTGGCGGAGAAACCATCTTTATGTTTGCCGCCGCATCGACTTTGTTTGGTTTGTTATTGATTTTTGGGTTGCCCAATAAAGTTGAGCAATCAAAGATATCTTCATGATGCCTCTGATGCTTAAAATTTAGATCCGAATTTTGGCGTACTGATGAACCCAAGGCTGTGCCTGTTCCAGTTGAGCAGCTAATTGCAATAGCCGGTCTTCACGGGCAAAGGGTGCAATAAACTGCGAACCGAGCGGCAGGTTTTGTTCATTCCAGTACAAGGGTACTGACATGGCTGGAAGCCCGGTAATATTGGCAAGTTGAGTAAAAGGTACCCATTTCAGGTTTTCTTTGACAATCTGATCGACCAGTTTACCTTGTGCCAGCAGATGGGCCTTACCTATACCCAATAAAGCCTTTAAAATTGGCTTCTGCCATGCAGGTGTTTTGACTTCGCCATTTTTCGGTGCGACGGTTGCGGTTGCAGGCGTCAGATACAGATCATAATCATCAAAGAAATGATTCATCTGGGTCACGTACTGGCCCCAGTTATTCAGGTTCTGGATATAATCAAGTGCGCTGGTTTTAGCTCCAAAAGCCGCCAGTGCTAAAGAGTCCAGTTCAAAATCCTTCGCTTTAGACGGGTAGCCTTTCTGGATTTCATCCAGCATAAATGAAAACTGGCTAAACCAGGTGGTAATAAAATCCTTGGCCAGTTGCATGCCATCGATGGCCGGACGGTCTTCAACCACCTCATGTCCCAAAGATTCCAGCAGTTTGGCCGTCTGTTCGATGGCTTTCACAGCATCCGGAGAGACAGGCGTGCCAATGGTAGAATGGGGATTAAAGGCAATTTTCAGTTTTTTCGGTGGTTGCTGAATCACATCCAGATAATGATGCTGTGGACGCTGAATCTTAAATAGCGAGCTGTGATCTTCACCATGCGTGGCATCCAGCATTGCAGCACTGTCCCGCACTGTTTTAGTCAGGACATGCTGAATCGCTGCACCATGCATGGCCTCACTCATTTGCGGCCCCCAGGGGGTACGGCCACGACTTGGTTTTAGACCAAACAGCCCGCAATATGAAGCGGGGATACGTATCGAACCGCCGCCATCGCCTGCACCCGCAATTGGTACAATGCCGGCAGCCACAGCAGAAGCCGAGCCACCCGATGAGCCGCCGCTATTATGTTGTAAATTCCATGGATTTTTACAGCTACCCCAGGCATCTGGTTCGGTAATCCCTTTAATGCCAAATTCAGGCGTATTGGTACGGCCAAAAGTGACAATTCCAGCTTTTTCCCAACGATTGACAATCTCGGCATTGGTTTCGGCAATATAACCGATCCGTTTTAAGCCCTGACAGCCATAAGAGGTTGGATAACCTGCATATTCCTGAAACAGGTCTTTGACCAGAAAAGGCACACCGGCAAAAGGTCCGGATAAATTCTGCTGGGTCCGTTTTAATGCATGCTCATGCATGGGAATAATAATAGCATTCAGTTCGGGATTGGCAATTGAGCTACGCTCTAAGGCAGCGGATAAAAGTTCACTGGAATGTACCTGTTTATTGGCGACCAGTTCAGCCAATCCTAAACCGTCATATTGTAGATATTCTTCTAATTTCATTGCCATTCCCTAGCGTTAATGCTGTTCAAGGTTGTAGATGATTTTAGTTTAAGATGCAAGCACCACCTGATTACGTCCACGATGTTTGGCCTGATATAAGGCCTGATCTGCAATATTGATCAGGTTTTGCAGGTCTTGTGATTGTGGTTCATTTTGATGGGTAATCCCTACACTCACGGTAATGTAGAGGTCTGAACCATCTGATTGATGCATTGGGGTTTTTTCTACACGTTTACGTATGCGTTCTGCAATATCCTAAGCTTCAAAAGGCTCGGTGTTCCAGAGTAACAGCACAAATTCTTCCCCACCAATTCGTGCAAACAGATCTTCAGCACGTAAATTGCAGCGAATGATTTCCGCAAAATGTTGCAGCACCTTGTCACCGACATGATGGCCAAAATCATCGTTCAGACGTTTGAAATGATCAATATCCAGCATGATGACCGAAAATTCCATTCTGTTGGCATATTGCAGTAAATATTCACCTTTCTGAAAGAAAAAATGACGGTTCATGGTGTGGGTCAGACTGTCATGATTGGCCAGATAGAGAACCCGTTTAAACAGCTCATTGCGGTTTTGACTAATAATACAAAGAATAAGCGGCGATAAGGCCAGCATAAACAGCCCGATCCGGAGCGAAATATAAATCGTAGAATCTGCCAAGGTGTCATGCGTTGTGGCATAAAACTGCGTCAGGCTGTAATAGGTTAAAATAGTCACAAACGCATTAATCAGTGTCATGCTAAACAGGCGATAGGTTAATGCGGCCCAGATCAGCGCAGCCAAAGGATAGAGCAGGGCGCCCGGACCTGAAAAAATATTGGTGATGATGACACAGAGTACGACTGTAGCTGCGGGCAGAAAATAACTGAAATGATGACGCTTTTGACGGCGGTTTTTAAACAGATACTGCATATCCTTGATTCTGGGAAAGGCCAGAACCAAAGGTATAACCGGTATTGTAGTATTTATAATTAATCTTGAAATAACGAATAAAAAATATCGAGACAATGGTACTAATCAGATTGGAAAGTGTAAGAAACAGGCTTTGCAGCAGACTGTTGCCTGTGACCAGATCTGCAAACATAAAAGCACTGAATGCACCCAGCCAGCCGCCCAGATGATTTAAATGTGGAAAACGCAGGAATATGGCCAGTAAGGCAGCATTGGCTGGCCAGGTCAGGGCGAGATAGCCGAGTGGCCTGGTTGCGATCCCAATAAAACAACATACTAAAACAGCGAACACAATGACAAAATAAGCATAGGTTTCATGATTTAATTGTTGTTCTGTTATTCGAGCCAATTGCAAATTTAAAATCCTATATTTAAATTTTTAAGTGTGAATGATCACTTTGTTTAGCAAGTAAGTCTGATTTTATATATACAGTTATTTTTTGATTAATCTGTTATTAATACATGATGTTAAGATTGTTATATACGAAATATATACAAAATAAACTGGAAAAGAAATCCATGTTTTTAAACAATATGATAAAAACTTTATGGACTCAGATTTAAACTGCTCCAGAGTGGGATACGATTCTGAAAAAATATGCTAACTTAGAATCAATTGTTAAAACGATGCCGGTAAATATGAAAAAAATATGTCTTAGCCTTATCTTACTCATGAGCTCACCTTGGCTAATGGCGACAGAAAATAAAAAACCAGCGGAAGTTTCTGCTAAAGCTGCTGAAATCCCAAATACATTTACCGTGAAAACCCGGCCTGAAATTGTGGGGTTGTGGGGGATGGAAATTCCGGATAATAAAAAATGTATCGAATATTATAATTTTAAAAGCAATAATAATGTCGTAATTAAAAGTGGTGAAGAGTGGACTTCAGGATTATATGATTATCAGCCTGCACAGGATCCGACCGTTCAGATTCCCGCACTGATTCTTCAGGTTAAATATGATAATAATGAAAAAGACTGCTCAGGCAATCAGGTTGATCAATCCGGTGAAATTTCCCAGTATTTTGTGAAATGGCAAAATCCGTACACGATTAATTTCTGTGCCAATGACAAGGCCGAGCAATGCTTTGCCGTGCTCAGACGTGTATTACCATAAATGAATCATCAACATAAAAAAACCGCTGAATTTCAGCGGTTTTTTATAAGCTTTAAGCTTATTGAGTTTTGTCTTCAGCACCTTCTAGCTGTTTCAACAAATGTTTTTCCAGATAATGAATGTCCATCGCCTGTTTGCAGAAGTTTTTATCCTGAAGGATTAAATCTTTGTGCAAAGGAATGTTGGTTTTAACACCAGTCAAAATCATTTCTTCCAAGGCATTTCTCATGCGAGAAATAGACGTCTCACGGTCCTTGCCATGCGAAATCAGTTTGGCGATCATCGAGTCATAATACGGCGGAATGCTATAGCCTGGGTAGATGTGCGAGTCTAAGCGGATACCTGCGCCGCCTGGTGCATAGAAGCTCTCAATCTTGCCGGGTGAAGGCAAGAAGGTTGATGGATCTTCTGCGTTAATACGGCATTCAATCGCATGTCCTAAAACCTTGACATCTTCTTGCTGAATATCGAGACCTAAGCCACCAGCAATACGCAATTGCTGTTCGATAATATCAATACCGGTTACCATTTCAGTTACCGGATGTTCAACCTGAACACGCGTATTCATTTCAATGAAGAAGAATCCATCATCTTCAAACAGGAATTCGAATGTACCTGCACCACGATATTGCATCAGTTTACAGGCATTGACACAGGCTTCTAGAATATCGGCACGTGCTTGCTCTGGTAAGTTCGGTGCTGGCGCTTCTTCCAGTACTTTTTGATGGCGACGCTGTAGCGAGCAGTCACGATCATAGAGATGAATCGCATGGCCATTACCATCAGCCAGTACCTGTACTTCAACATGACGTGGCTTTTGCAGGAAACGTTCCATATAGACCGTATCATCACCAAACCACATTTCTGCATCACGCTGTGCAGCCTGAACAGATTCCAGCAGGGTGTCGACATTTTCGACGATACGCATACCACGACCACCACCACCAGAAGCAGCTTTGACAATCAGCGGGAAACCGATCTCTTTCGCTTCAGCGAGTGCATTGTGAATGGTTACGGCATGGTCGCAGCCCGGTACAGTTGGTACACCCGCTTTTTTCATGGCAATAATGGCAGAAACCTTGTTCCCCATTAAGCGAATATGTTCTGGACGTGGACCGATAAAGATAAAACCAGAATTTTCTACGATTTCAGCAAATTCAGCATTTTCAGCGAGAAAACCATAACCAGGATGGATGGCATCTGCGCCAGTAATTTCAGCAGCTGTAATAATCGCAGGAATATTCAGGTAGCTGTCACTGCTCGCACCCGGACCGATACAAACCGCTTCATCACAGAAACGCAAATGCATCAGGTCTTTGTCTGCGTCAGAATAGACACCTACGGTTTTGATCCCTAAAGTTCTGCAAGCCCGGGTGATGCGTAAAGCAATTTCACCACGGTTTGCAATTAAAACTTTTTGCAACATTATAAATCCCCGGGGTGATTAAGCGCGGTAGCGGAAAAGTGGTTGGCCGAATTGAATCACTTCACCATTTTTCACTAGAATTTCTTCGATCACACCACTTTGAGTTGCTTCAATCGGGTTCATGATTTTCATTGCTTCGATAATACCTAAGGTATCACCAGCAGAAACGGTTTGACCCACTTTGACAAATGTCGCTTCGCCTGGGCTTGGTGCAGAGTAAAACACCCCAACCATTGGAGATGTTTCAACAGCACCGCGCGGAGACTTCGCCGCAGGTACTTCAGCTGCAGGTGCAGGCATTGCAGGAACAGCCGCTGCAACCACTGGATTACGACGAGTTAATGCAATCGATTGATCGCCTTCTTTAACTTCGATCGCCTGTAAGTCAGATTCAATCATCAAGTCGATGAGTTTCTTGATTTTACGGATATCCATGAGACAGTATTCCTAATTAAGATTTTGTAGAAGATTGTATTTTTTCAATGACATAGTCGAGCGCAGCAGCATAGCCTTTTGCACCCAGACCACAGATCACGCCGATGGCTTTATCGGACAAGTACGAATGATGTCGAAATGCCTCGCGTGCATGGACGTTTGACAAATGGACTTCAATAAAAGGAATGGCGACACCAAGCAGGGCATCGCGAACCGCAACAGAACTATGTGTCAATGCTGCCGGATTGATAATGATATATTGTACGCCGTCGAGTTGGGCTTGATGAATTCGGTCAACGATTGCGCCTTCCCAGTTGCTTTGGAAGGTATCGAGTTGTAATGTGGCCTGTTGAGCCTGAGCAGTCAGTTGCTGATTAATATCGCCAAGCGTAAGATGACCATAAACTTCTGGTTCGCGCTTTCCAAGCAAATTTAAATTCGGTCCATGAATAACCAAAATGGTCGAACTCATCCAGCATGCTCCAATTAAAAAGTATCGAGGTTTGTTTGCAAGATAGCTGCAAACTCTGCTTATTATTGCATGATTTTCTACATGACTATTTATAATTTCTTTGAATTGACGTAGAAAGCATATCCTAAACAGTGGCGCTATAATGAAAACTTTGCAGAGATTTGGCAATGTTAAAAAATTACAATTCGCAGGGTATTCAGATTGTTTTCATTGTAAACCCAATTGGCAAAAACAGTTAATATCCTTTATGTAACTGTATCTTCATGTTAAGGATCAGCTCTTCTGTTTGATCATATTTTAATCTTGCAAAAATTCATGTCTGGCCAAAACGATTAGGACATTCAATCGAGAGATCCTTGACTTGCGTGAGAGGATGACTAGCCTAACTTTGCCTTTAACCGTGCTTCCCTTAATGTCAAAATCTCATCTTGAAAAGATGGAGAAATACTTAAAAAGGCAAGATAAGACAATATGTTAATAAGCTTATTTTAATATTTTAGTCTGTGTTTTTATATGCATTTTATTACAAAATACCAGATAAAAATGAGTTACTTCAATTTAGAGATCAGTTTTATGTTCTGTTTCTAAATTTATAAAGCTGACTAAGAAACAGACATCGAATTTAAAGAGATTTATAGCGAAGGGTTTGGAAAAATTTAGATTGTCGCTATCTTGATGAAATGACGAATATGTTCATTTCAAAGCATTCTAAATCGCTAGGCACAGGCGCATCTGATATCTAGATAGTGGCAAAAACACATATCTTTGTTGGTATTTTGCACGCCACTTTCTTTGCAAAAAATCTCAGAAACAGCTTGTAGTCATGCATATGGAGCAGAGGTATGGGGCAAAAACATTAACTTCTTGAGCGAATATTTATATACTAAGGCGATCAGACTTGAGCCAGAAGTATTATGACACCTGCATGTAAACTCTTAAAAACTCAAAAAATTGAATATAGTATTCATGAATATGAACATGATGCCAATGCGAAAAGCTTTGGTTTAGAGGCTGCAGAAAAATTAGGATTACAAGTCGAAGAAGTCTTTAAAACGCTATTGGTAACGGATGAAAAACAGTATTTCGTTGCCGTGTTACCAGTCAATCATCAGCTTAATCTAAAAAAAGTAGCGGCAGCTTGTGGTTGCAAGAAACTGCAAATGGCAGATCCGAAACATGCCGAACGTTTAACCGGTTATCTGGTCGGTGGAATCAGTCCAATCGGACAAAAGAAGCGTTTAAAAACAGTCATTGATGTATCGGCAGAAAAGCTCAATAAAATATATGTGAGTGGCGGTAAAAGAGGTTTGGATATCGGACTGAAACCGGCTGATCTTGCCAAAGTGCTGAATGCACAGTTTGTCGATGTGCTGGATGTATAAGGTCAAATTCCCCTGAAGATTTATATGAATAGCGTTTGAAGTGATCTTTTTTTGGTCGGAAAAATCAGCAAATCATTTTATACCTTTGTATATTAGGTCACGAATAAGCACAGCGGAAATGTGCGCAATAAAGAATTAAAAATAATAAAAATGATTATGCGGAGCATAAAGGATGAAAGTTCAAAATAAAAAATGGCCACGATTCTGTCTGACCTTATCTGCAATGGCGATGCTGTCTGCGTTTCCGAGTGTACAGGCCGCTTCTGCGCCTTCAGCTGCACCTGCCAATTCACAGCAGGTTTTCTTTGTCGGAAACAACTGGGATGGCACAGTGACTGTGATTCGTCCATCGGGTGATTTTGGCAAAATTGGCGTCATTAACATGATTCCTGACCGTAAAGAGCGTCTCAAAGAAATTCATCTCAATCCAATCAAGCTGATTGCCTATACCTATATTCAGGCCACAGCGGGTGAAGGTAATGATCAGTTGGTAGATGATATGTACTCGACGCCAGATGGTCAGTCCATCGTGGCATCGCGTCCAAGTTTCGCCGATGTGGTCTCTATTAATATCAAAACAGGCAAGATGAACTGGCGTACACCGGTTGAAGGTTTTCGTGCCGATCACATGGCGGTTTCGCCAGATGGTCAACGCGTGGCGGTGTCAGCATCTTCAGGCAATGTGGTACATGTCCTGGATATTAACACTGGCAAAGAGTTAGGGCGTTTTGCTACGGGTGATAAACCACATGAAAATATCTACTTCGATGATGGTAACAAGATCCTGAACTCCGCGATTGGCAATGTTGAAACGTCAATGGATGCACAGTGGCAGGATTTCACCAAAGGAAAACGCTACATTAGCATCGCGGATGCCAATACCCATCAAGTGCTGAGAAAAATTGATTTCAGACCTGCACTCGATGCATTTGGTCGCAAGGATTTATCCAATTCAGTTCGCCCAATGGTATTTAGCAAGGATGAAACGAAACTTTATGCCCAGGTTTCATTTTTTAATGGTCTGATTGAGTACGATCTGAATCAGAACAAGATTAGCCGGATCGGACAGCTCCCTGGCAGTGATAGTATCCCGAAAGACCGGACAAAATGGGTCAATGATTCGCGTCATCATGGTTTGTCAATCAGTGCTGATGGTGAAAAGCTCTGTGTTGCAGGAACCATGGATGATTATGCCACGATTGTAAATCGTAAGACGCTGACTGCCGGCAAACTGATTCCTGCCGGCAAACCCTATTGGGCAACGCGTAGTCCAGATGGTAAAAGCTGTGTGATTTCCGAAAGTGAAACCGATGTGGTGACCGTGATTGATTTTGCCACAGGGGATAAAGTGCTCAGTGTACCAGTTGGGAATCATCCACAACGTGTCCGGATCGGCTATGCACCAATAGACTGGTCAACGCCGTAGTCGAGCAACGATATAGGCAGCGTTTTGATAAGAGCTGTCTTTATTGGGTTGAGGAGATCAAGATGAAAGATAAGACCGTTCTTTTATATCTCATCATCGGATTACTCTTGTTCGGCATTTTGGTGGCTATTGCTTACCAGATACGACAAGACATCTATCGGACTGATTTTGCCAATCAAGTCCAAGCCCATCGTGATCAGGTTGCCCGACTTGAAAAATCATCCAGCTATATGTCTCTGAGTTTTAAGAGCAATAGCCAAAATACACAGGCTGAACCAAATAATGTAGCTACAAAGCAAAGCCTATTGTTAAAGCAACAACAACAGTTATATCTAGACTTTGCTCAAATCATCAGTGCTTTAGGTCAGGGGCAACAACCAGATCCTAGACAGGTCAGTTTGCTGGTTAGTCTACAGCAGACGCTGGTAGAAGCTAAACTGGTGACTCGAGACGAGGCGAAAGCACAAATTGAGTTTCTGCTGAAAGTTCTGCCAGAAATGGATCATGAATTGCATCGGGCTTTGCGAACCTTAGAACAAATCCGAAGTTGAGGAATTCAAGCCACGAATATCTTTTATTATTTTAGATGTGAAAATTGCTTTCATAAAAAAGCCCAAATGAGAATTCAGGCGTTTAGATATAAGTAGTGAAGACAGCGTACTTTTATAAACAATTCGCAGGCTTAGGTACGCCGGCCAAACGGCTTAAATGCCGCGCGACCAGACCCGTATTAAACTTTTCCTGAAGCATGGCATTGTTAATGTCAGCACTAACCGTTTTCATTAGGAATTTAATTAAGGGACGTGTGGCCGGTGAATGGCCAAACTGCTGATAGAACTGACGCACTGCTTGCAGAATTTCAAAATGCCACGGGGTTAAGTTTAGTTCCAGGTTATTGGCCAGGACTTGCGCGACGTCTTCATTCCAAATGGTGTAATCGATCAGATGACCATCTTGATCCAGTTCTAAATTCATATTTAACTCATTGATTATTTCATTGAAATACAGCGATTAAACCCGAGGCAAAGATCTGCAAAATCGGCAAAATCGAGAAGCTTGACCTGAACCGACAAAGGCTGTGTCAAAAGCTCTGCATCATTTTCCAGCATGTAAATTTGCGGCAAATTTTGTAGAAATGAATGCTCCAGCTGTAATACGGCTTCACCCATCAGTACGATCTGATCAACTGGGGTATAAATTTGAGCGAGTTGTTCCAGAGTCTGCGCCGTTGCCGCATAGTTCGATTGGATCAGATAAAGTGTGTGATTTGACATTTTATATATCCTTTATTCCTTACCAATACAGCACATGATCAAAGCCTTGAATAAACGCTGGGCTTAGCTCAATAAATTCAATCTCTTGTTCGCTCTGAGCCACAAAGGGCGAGTTCTGGTTTTTCTGTTCAATCAGAATTGGAGTCAGGTCATAAAACTCAAAACTGTCGACCATATTCGATGCCAGTTTAAAGGCATGTTGTAACTGATCAAATTGCAGTTCTGAGCGTAGAAGACTAAGGCCTGCACCTTGTAGCAGAACTTTCACTTCCGCACCAAATGTCGCCAAAACCATGGTCGCAGACAGGCTTTCATGCACTTGCAGGCTGGTCAGATTGGCTTGGGTTAATATAACAAGTACAGATTTCACACAAGATTCCTTGGAAAAGCAACACATTCTAAAAAATGGAACATCTAGAATTGAATCAGACGTTGTGAGGATTGAACAGCATCGGCAAGTTCACCTAAACCGACCAATTCAAAGGCATCCGCCAGATTATGCTGCTGAATATTGTGACGTTGAGCATTGTCCTGATCTGTAATCCCTCGCGCCAGTGCTGCACTTACACAGACCGGTAGGCGAATATTGAGTGCTTGCCAGGCATGTGTAAGATGACGTTGATCGTCGGGCACCCATTGCAGTGCATTTGCGACCGACACGCCGTCCTGATAAAAGAATACGCGGAATTCTTGGTTTTTGTTGTGTAATGCCTGCGCCAAACCAAGGGCATGCCAGGCATAAATAGAAGTTGGTGCGGAGGTAACAAGAATTAAGGTGCTCATCGAAATTCACTACAGGCTTGATCAATAGCAACAGCTTGATCTGGGCTTCATCAGAAAGTAGGTAGTATACAATGATTTTAGTGACGGGTGGATTAGGCTTTTTAGGCTCACATATTGCTTTAAGTCTGTTAGCACAAGGATTAGAGGTCATTGTGGTCGATAATTTGGCCAATGCCAACTTGCAGACGCTGGAGCGACTTGAATATATTTCCGGGATGTATGTGCCTTTTATCAAAATTGATATTCGCAATACGCCTGCATTAAACAAAGTATTTGAACAGCATTCGATTCAGGCTGTAGTACATGCTGCCAATTTTAAGTCGCTAGAAGAATCAGTATTAAAACCCCTTGAATATTATAATGATAATGTCAGCTGTATTATGAGCTTAATGCGCGCCATGCAACGTACCGGCGTACGGCATCTGGTGCATTTATCCAGTCTGGCAGTCTATGGACAATCCGGTACGGATCTCAATGAAGATCTACCTTTTAACTATACTTATCCCAATCCCTATATTAAATCGCAACAGATGGTTGAGGAAATTATTCGGGATACTGTCAAAACAGATAACGAGTGGCGCATTGCTATCTTAAGACTATCTAATATTAGCGGCGCCTTCGAGCATGGTGTCCTAGGCGAGGCGGTGCCACCTTTACCGAAAAATATTGTGCCTTTGGCAATGCAGGTCGCTGCGCAGCAGCGCGAATATCTGGAATTACGCCGTCAGGCTTATACTGCGGATGGAACAGTAGAGCGGAGTTTTCTGCATGTGGCAGACAGTTGTGATGCGGTGATTAAATCCTTGCAGTGGCTATGGCAACAACAGGAATTAAAATGTGAAGCCTTCAATATTGCTGGAACGCTCATTTCGATACAGGATTTGTTGGATCAACTGGCAGAAGTGACCCAGTCTGTAATTAGAACAGTCGATGCCTTGCCTTATCCTCATGCAGAGCTTGACCAGCTAGGCGCGAATATTGAAAAGGCACAGCAGATTTTGCATTGGCAACCGCAACGTTCACTGAAAAAGATGCTTGAGGATGAATGGCTATTTTATCAAAATATACTGAGAGGACAGTAAATGAGATAAGTAAAAAATATTTGATAATAATTATCATTTACATATTTAATATAATCGATTACTTTTAATCAATCTAGCAAAGTATCGTGATAGATGCTTTTAAAATCAGCGATATGTAAAAAATTGAGGTTGAACATGCAAACACGTATTGAACATGACACCATGGGCGAAGTGGCCGTACCGAGTGAGGCTTTATGGGGCGCTCAGACCCAGCGTAGCTTGCAAAACTTCAAGATCGGCAATGAACGCTTGCCACGGGCAATGATTGGTGCAATGGGACTGGTAAAAAAAGCTGCAGCCTTGACCAATGCTAAACTGGATCAGATTCCTCAAGAGCTGTCGGGCTATATTGTGGATGCAGCAGATGAGGTGATTAGCGGGCAGTGGGATAGCCAGTTTCCACTGGTGGTCTGGCAAACCGGTTCAGGCACGCAAAGTAATATGAACTGTAATGAGGTGATAGCTAATATTGCCAATCAAAAATTGGGCAATCATTTAGGTGCGCAAAAACCGGTTCATCCAAATGATCATGTCAACCGTGCCCAATCGACCAATGACTCTTTCCCGACTGCGATTCATGTCGCAGCGAGTTTGCAGATTAATCAACTTCTTATTCCAGCGCTTACCCGTCTACGCGATACCTTGCATGCAAAATCTTTAGCCTTTGCCGATATTGTCAAAATTGGCCGGACGCATTTACAGGATGCGACACCTTTAACCCTAGGTCAGGAATTTAGTGGTTATGTATCCCAACTTGATCATGGCTTGATTCGCTTACAGCAAGCTTTACTGGGTTTGTATGAGTTGCCATTGGGCGGGACGGCTGTTGGTACAGGTCTAAATGCCCATCCTGATTATGCAGTTCAGGCCGCAGAGACACTGGAGAAGCTGACAGGTCTACCATTTGTCACTGCTCCGAATAAATTTGAAGCTTTGGCCGGCCGTGATGCTGCGGTATTTGCTTCAGGCGCATTAAAAACCCTTGCAGTCAGCCTAAATAAAATTGCCAACGATATTCGTTGGTTAGCCAGTGGGCCTCGTTGTGGATTTGGTGAACTGCGTATTCCTGAAAATGAGCCAGGTTCAAGCATTATGCCGGGTAAGGTCAATCCGACGCAAAGTGAAGCCATGACCATGGTGGTGGCGCAAGTGCTTGGAAATGACACCACGATTAATGTGGCAGGTGCATCGGGTAACTTTGAGCTGAATGTGTTTATGCCTGTGATTGCCTATAACTTACTGCAATCCATCCAGCTTTTGGGCGATGCCTGTAATAGTTTCAATGATCACTGCGCCGTAGGTATTGAGCCGAACCGTGACAAGATTGATCATTTCTTGCATGACTCATTAATGCTGGTCACTGCATTAAACCCGGTGATTGGTTACGAGAATGCAGCCAAGGTTGCCAAAACTGCCTATAAAGAAGCTAAAACCTTAAAGCAGGTGGCTGTTGAACTTGGTTTAGTCACAGCTGAACAGTTTGATGAGGTGGTGCGTCCTGAACAGATGGTCTCACCGAATACAAAATAAAGCGTTTAAGGCTTTTATTTTCAATCTTTCAGCCTGTTTTATCATGGAATCGTCAGCAGTGGTTTTTATCTCAGGCAGAGTTGCGTACAATAGAACTCGATGAGATTAACCACTGATGATTGTTTTATGCTTGATATTTATTTAACAGATGTTCAAAGAAAGGTGCAATTCAAGGATTATCCAGGTGAGCATCCTGTTAAATTTATTCTGAATTTTAAAAAGATTTTTCCAAGTGTCATGGAACTTCTTTTGCCGGTGCTTCCAGATGATGAAAATCTGGAAGAAATGTCTTGGGAGTCGACCAGCGGTGACTTTGAGACTTTCCAAATGTTGTTAACCGGTTGGGGCATTATTGAACTGCGTTTAAAGGCGATTAGCCAGTTTAAAGATAAAGCATTTGCGGATCGTTTGGTTAAACAAGCCCAGCAAAAGCGTAAGGACTATCAAAAGCAGCAGTCAAAACTAAGTACAGTTGAACTGGACTATCTGTTTATGCACGAAATGCATGCACTGATCGATGCAGAACTGGTTGAACTAGGTGAGAAATTCTATTTACCGACACTACGTGAGCTGTGGAAAAGTAAAGTATCAGCTCAAGTTTTGAATGCAAAATTTTAATTTAAGTTTATAGTTTTCATTGCTAAAAATTAGTCCTCCATTCTTGGGGGATTAATTTTATCTGTAGCCTAAGCTTTCCTTCATGATCGGAGATGCTTGGAAATAGCCTAAGCTATATTATTAGATTCTCTTTAACAGGGATCTTCAAAAAATAAACCTTATAAAAATAATGATTCCTAGAATTTCGCCCGAGAACAGAGCAAGATAGCCCACTATTTATCCTAAAGTATTTTCATTGGGCAGTAATTTTAACCTTTGTTTAAAAAATAGGTGAAAAGAATCAGTTTTAGCTAAAAAATATATAAAAATATCAAGCAAATAGCCTAGTAATTCTGTCTATTATTTTTTAAGGTATATAAGCTTTATTTTTAGATAAGCTAAAAGTTTAATTGATTAGCTATGCTTCACAAAAATAGCTAAAGGTTCCAATTTTCCCGAAGATATATCCCAGGATTTTTAAAAATGTCGAATCAGTTTTTAGATTTAATTACTAAACGCCGTACTATTTATGCCATTGGCAAGAATATTGAACAATCTCCTGAACGTTTAACTGATTTAATTCAAACTGCAATTAAACAAAGTCCATCTGCTTTTAATTCTCAGTCTTCACGCGCCGTCATTTATTCAACACAGAACATGAAAAGTTTTGGGGCATCGTTGCAGATAAATTAAAAAGTTATGCAAAAGACGAAGCAAGTGCAGCAAAAACCACTGCTAAAATGGCCAGCTTCGCTGCTGGTGTAGGTACGGTACTGTTTTTTGAAGATCAAACAGTGGTACAAGCGTTGCAGGAGCAATTCCCGTCTTATGCGGATAACTTCCCCATCTGGGCAGAGCATTCTACTGCGATTGCGCAATTTGCCACATGGACAGCATTACATACTGAAGGCCTAGGTGCATCTTTACAGCATTATAATCCGATCGTAGATGAGCAGGTGCATGCTGAGTGGAACATTCCAGCCAACTGGAAGCTTCGCGCACAGCTGGTCTTTGGTTCAATCGAAGGCGAAACACATGCCAAAGATTATCTTGCGGACGAAGAGCGTTTTAAAATTTTCAAATAAGCCTGAAATTCATATCTGCGCTTAAATAATTTTAAGCGCAGATATTTTATAATATCTCGACGAAATCCTCATCAGCATTGCTAAAATTCAGTTAAAATAGCGTGCTAATGCAAATAAATGAGTAATATCGAATGTCGAAAAACACGCAAAATCTATCACCTTTACAAGAACTAATCGCAGAGCAAAAGTTACTTTGTGAAGAAGTAGGCTCAGCTTATGTTGAAGTCACGGGTGATGATGTTGTTGCTGTGGCCGTACATACCTTAAAGCAGGATCCGATAGTTGGTATTCGTAAAAAGCCTGAGACAGCGGAAAATATCAGCTGGTATATTTATGGCGGAGAACCTTCAAGTGAAGATGCTTTTGAAACGATGACCGTACGTGAATTACAGGACATCGCACCAGAAGTATTACCATATCTGGCTCTGGAAACAGGTTTTCGTTTCATGATTGATGCCGATGATTATGAAGATGTCTGGAAAGAAGAAATCTAAATGCTAAAAAAATCATCTTTCATTTGTGCAGGATTGTTATTCTTACTGAATAGCATGGTCTTTGCAGAACCACTTTCACAAAGTGCGTATGACCAGTTTATTTCAGAACAGACTAAAATCGTCAATGAAACCAAGCACATTTTAGATGAAGATGATCCAAAGGCCGATGCCAAAACCCAACGTCAGGCTTTTTGTAATCGACTGAAAGCCTATCAGGACATTCAAAAAGTTTCTGAAGAAAATAACAATCTGGATATGGCGCCCATGATGGCTATGGTCGCCAAAAGTTTTCTTGATCGACAGGATCAGAGCCTGAGTAAATCAGGAACGACCACCACCTTATTCTGTAAAAATAGGGATGTTGAATAGGGCGAGTGGTACTTCTTCTCATCACGCATTAATGAAAATAAAGAGAATATTATTATTTTAATCTTGGCTGGATTTTGACCAAAAAATATCATCTTAAATAAGATGCATCTATCTGTAGGGTTTTTTGTAAAGTTAAACTAAAGTATAAACATGATTGTTACTCATTATCCCGGGGATATATCCGGGAAATAAGAAAATTGATAACTATAATTTAATAATTAAACTTTAATATTTTTCTAAGCTTTGTCGAGAGATCTTTTAATACTACATAATATTGTTGCTTGATCATGTCACACATAAGCATTATAGAAATGACTTCATAACGAATAGCGTGAATTTTGTCCTCCTATATAAATGAATGGTATTCCAAGCAGGGTAGTGAAATTATATCTTATATTTATGCTACAAAACTAATCCTGTTGTATTTATAAAATAGCCTAAGTATTTTATATATTTTAGCGGCAAATATCCCTGTTAATTTATTACATGCTCTAAAACGAAAAAAGGAATGTATGTACAAATTTCTGTTATACAAAATAATGGGCTAACTTTGAAAAAGTAGTGGGATGGTAATCTATTTGTTCTAGTATCATCCTTATTCTGAAATTAAAAATAAAATATGGGTGCGATTTCTCTTAATCCCAAGGCTATTTTAAAAATGTATTAGATCGTCTTTATATTGATGGGGCATTTTTCTTTAATTCAAATTAATAATTAAGCTTTGAACACTTTTAATCTGATGATAAATTTAGCCTAAGCAAAATTGATCAACCTGCTACAAATAGCCTAAGCAAATTTTTATTTTAAAAATTTGGCAATTGATTAATTTTCAATATCAACCCACTATTAACATTTAAATCAAGAAATCACGGAATTCTCAAATGATCCTTAACTATCAATTACACCATCATGAAACTTCAACAGTATCTCCAATGATCTTTATTCATGGTTTATTTGGTAGTTTGAGTAATTTAGGAGTATTGGCTCGACATTTTTCTGAACAGAGAACCGTGATCCAAATTGATGTGCGTAATCATGGTCTTTCTGGTCATAGCTCTGATATTAACTATCAGCTCATGGCAGAAGATGTATTGGAAACTTTATCCAGTTTAAATGTTCATAAGTTTGTCGTTGTTGGACATTCTATGGGTGGGAAAATTGCTATGAAACTGGCAGATTTAGCTCGTGAACAGACTGAAAAACTCATCGTGCTTGATATTACACCGGTCCAATATCATGAAAGTCATCATGCTGAAATTTTTAAAGCCTTATTTGCAGTACAGCAAGCAAATGTTGCTTCACGACTGGAAGCAGCAAAAATTATGCGTAAATATCTTCATGAAGAAATGGTGATTCAATTTTTATTAAAATCCTTTAATAAAGGGCAGTGGCTGTTTAATGTTCAGGCTTTATTTGATCATTATCCAGATATTATGGCTTGGGAAAAGGTCGAAAAAACTAATCGGCCAGCCTTATTTCTGCGTGGTAGTGATTCTTTTTATATCTCAAAACCAGAACATTTTGCAGCAATTAATGAACAGTTTTCTCAGGCAAAAATTGAAGTTATTGAAAATACCGGTCATTGGCTACATGGTGAAAAACCAGATGAAGTCATTAAATACATGCAAGCCTTTGTTAATTAAGTAATATTTAAGGCTGTAATGTATGTACCTGTAATTGACCTTCATGGATCAGTTGATGTGCCATCTCAGCAGTTTTCTTTAAACCGGGCATACGATATTCAGTATGTCCGAAATCTTTAATGGATTTCCAGCGGCCGCCCCAGGTCAAACCTACCGATTCAGCGACCTGACCATATAACTCATAACCGCGCATGGCCCAGGGATCACGTTCTGTAATGACTACTTTGCCATGCCGTTTAAAGGCAATATCTGCAGCCAATCCAAATTGATGATAACTCTGAAAGCCTTTGGCCTTAGTAATATTACTATCTGTTGCCAACGAATTTTGCCGTTCCGGACTCCGATAGCCTTCAAGTAAAACCAGCTCATAATCATGCTGTTCTTTCATGATTTTAAATACCATCAGTAAACGTTGCTTAAATCGTGGATTCATCTTATGCCATTTACGGTCTGCTGTACTGATATCTAAATGTGTATACATTGCTGGTCTATAAATATCTTTAAGATTTGAATTAAAGCTTTGTGCTGAAATAGCCGGATGATCTGGAAAATGCTCTTGTTGAAGAGCTTCTATAATGAGGTGGTCAGCAACTTCAGGCGGAGCCGTCAACATTTGCCCATCCAAAAGAGCATAAATTTGTGGATCAACTTTCCTTAAATATTCAGATTCAAATTTTCTGGCAGTTAAGGGCTGGGTAAAAGCGAGTAGCAAAATACTGCCAAATAATATTAATCCGGTAATCAAAATCCACCACTGCTGCACATACCAATGAGAATGCAGATGTTCAGGCGAGGCCGCCCGATAAAATTTACGTGAAAAATGTATTGCTTGAGTCAATTGCTGTTTGCTTTGCGGAATAAATCTGAGAAAAACACCCTGTATCCTTCGTCTAAATTCATAGGACAGCAGGGCGAACATTACCAAGCTCATTAGGGTGAAGCTACTCAATATGATAAAAATCATAAGTGAAATACTTGATCTAGTTCAGATTCCAACCCAGTCTTTTCTTAAGCGATATAAATTGTACAACGGCGCAATTCTTTGCAAAGATTGCATTCAATTTTTCTGAAGTAAATACTTTTAAGTTTTTATTTTTATGAGCTTTCATGGTATTGATCTGAAAAATTTAATTAGGGTAAATGAATCGTAATATAAGCTTGCTCAGCAGGAGCGCTAATCAGATTCTGATATTGAGTAAAAATAGTTATTTGTTCTGTCGATAAAACATATTTAAAAGCGACAAAGCTGAATACTGCAAATAAAAACAGGAAAATTAGAATCCAGAAAAATGGTAATTCTCGATGAATTATATGTCTGATTTGATCGGGAAGCGCGGAAAAAGGAGAAAAGGTCGTTTTCTTGACTTTGAGATAATCAATCTGATCTCCGACTCGAGCCACCAAACTATTCAAATGTTCAATCGATTCAATCCGGTATTTTCCCTGAAAGCCTAATAATAGACAGTAATGATAAACCTCTAATACTGCCAGTCGATCCTTGTCTTTATGACGGATGTTTTCCAGATATTCAAAGAACTGATAGCCAGCCAGTTGTGAACCAAACAGACTTAATTGCAACGGGCTCAACATCCAGGAATTCTGCAAATCAAAAAAGCGCTCATCCTGTTGTGTGACAATCGTTTCGTCCAGTAAAGCACAATAGGCATATTTGGCATCTTGAATATCTTCAGCTAAAAATTGTACCTTACGTGCCTGGCTTTCAAATCGGCTGAGCATCTGCAAAACTTTCTCACGGAATAATTCTATATCAGCAGGTATGTATTTATTTTTTATAAGAAAAATGATATAAAAACCATCATGCAGTAAATCTAGCAAACTTGCCCCGTATGAGATATTGGTTTCGATAGATTGTCTTGCTATATCGCCGATTCCGTTCTGATCCTCTTCAAACAGTGAAGAAGGATTATTTGTGATTGTATTCATTTGAATATTCATCCATTCATAACCGCAATGAGTTCAATCGCAATATCCTGAAACCCATTCGGGATATAAACACAAATTGCTTCTGAATCCAGCATACGCTGATACAGTTCATTATTTGGTTCGATCTCAAAATAATGAACACCGGATCGCACCGGAATTGCCGTAGGAACCTGCATAAGATGCTGCACTGGCACAGCAGGCAAAGCTGCAATTACACGTTGTTCAACATCGATGGTACTGCCGACCTTAAAACGGACCGGAACATGCGCAATCAGATTATGCGCTGGCATTACGCTACTCGATACAGCCAGATATAACCTGGTATTTCGGCTGATTTTGTCTGTTTCCAGACTCCCAATCCAATAGGATGGACGTGTTTCTTTTAAACTGATACTGATATAGCGATTCGAGATAATCGTATCGAGTAAATCTCTGAGAATAATATCCAGCTGATTAAAGCTTTCGTAAAGTTGATGGTGTTGATACTGTGGCAGTTGATCAATCTCATAAGCAGTCGAGAAGGTGAGTAAAGATCCAGTAAGTCGTAGCAGTTCCGCATATAGTCGTTCCGGATGAATTTGCGGATACTGCAAAATATGGTTCAAGCTTGCATGGGCTGTATTTAAGGTATTTACCAGCCAGAAAGAGACAATATCTCCCGAGCGAAATTCAATCAATTTCTGTTCATTTTCACGGTTATTAGATTGAATCGTCTTAATTTTGGCTCGAATGATATTTAAGCTTCGCTTTAAATTGTCTAGCAGATACTCACATGCCTGGATATGTAGAATGGGAGGAATAAACTTATGATTGAGAATAAAATTTCCTGAACTTTGTCTCTTGATTTGAGCAACCGGGATATATAAATAGCCATCCAGATGCTGTTGAGGTATTTGCCCGAGTTCAAATAGCTTAAATTCAGCACGACGGCGTAACAGGGTGATTTCTGCAGTCGTTGCATCGGTAAATAAGTCGTGGGTTGAGATTAACTGCGAGTGATAACGGCCAGCCTGAGTACTTTCGGCATGACTTACATTTTGTTTATTGGGTTGTAGCATCGGTAAAGCCAAATAAACCTGCATCTCTCCATGCAGGTTTAAAGCATCCAGTTGCACGGGTTCTGGTAATAAATCCTGTGCTGGTGCCTGATAAATTTCACCATCCTGCCAAATCATTTCAATTTTACTTAATGCCAGTATGTGCATATTGAACTGTGCTTCATCAAATTGGATGGACTGAATTCCATGAGCAAAAGGAAATGTCGCACGAATCATATGACTCAAACGTTGCTCATGATAAGCATCTTGTAATTGAAAATGTTGCGGTCTTAAAAATAGACCTTCGCCCCAAAGTACTTTTTCTGCTCTGAACATTTTAATATTTACCATTCATTCTTTGATTCATTATTGGTATGTACACCCAGTAATTCATGGACATGCTCTACAGGATTCTCATTTTTGATGACTTGAGCCAGCCATTCATGTAAGGGCAGCTGACTCCATTTAATTGTTTTTTGTAGTATATAGCTCACTGGGCTATGTGGTTCATTGATCTGAAAATACTGAGCAATCTCTTGTAATAACTGCATTGCCTGTTGACGATTGGCCAGATGGTTTTGGGCGTGGGGCTGAAATTTTTGCAGATTTGAATTTGCATGCGAGATATTCATCACAACTGCTTCCGAAGTATGAGGTTGTGGTGAGTTCACCTGATCTAATATTATTTCGGAAGGTTGCTCAAAATTTTCGATTTTATAGATTCGCTTGATACTGGTGAATATTGCTTCGAGCTGAGAGTCTGTGGCTGCAAAACTTGGTGCATCCAGACCCAACAGTTGATCCAAAGTGGTTTTAAGTTTTTGCCACTCTGTCTGAATCTCCAAAAGATATTGATTATTTCGGCTCAGTATAGATTTGTCAGTATTTAGCAATAGTTGCTCAAAATATTCCAAGTCCTGAACAGGATCATTTTCAGAAGAATAATCCTGTTGTTTTAGTTGCATATTGCGCTGATGTAAAAGTGCTTCATATGTACTTAAACTATAAAAAGGTGCGGAGCTGACCAAAGGAATCTGTTTCATTAGTATGGGGAATTGTGCAATCAAACCTTGCAACAAACCCAAACGCTGATCAAAATTATCCTCTTCAATAACAGGATGTATCTCTAACCAGTAGCGCCCCAGACTTTGTTGGCTTAGTTCTAATCCTCGAGCAATACCTTCAAAACCATATAGATGACTCCATGCCTGAATGAGCCAAGTATATAATCGAATATCCTTGGTTTTTTCGCACAATAATTCAATTATTTTGTCATTCACAAATTGCCAATCCGCTTGTTTGGGTTCAGCGATCCAGTCACCTTGATCCAATAGGGGATCATCCCAAGTTTTGGCTTTTTTAATCGCATGAAAATCATTTGAAAATGAACAATCCACACCACATGGCTGTTCAATGGAAATTCCTTGCAATAAATATTCAAATTTCAGTGTCATTTCTATACCCATTCTTATATTTATTTGTTTTTATTATTTAATCTGATCATACAACATCAGCTGTATTGCTTTTAAAACGAAATTTTTTAACTGTTTTAATTTTTGGATCTACACTGTAAAGGATTTTATCTTGCTGGACATCAATATGAATTAATTTAGGCAGCTTTTCTTCACTCATGGCCATGAGTATTTCTGTAGCCAAAGCAGGCAATATGGAAGCATTTAAAATATGATCAATATTACGTGCACCGCTATCAACTTCAGTACAGCGGCTGAGTAGTAGTTCAAGCACGTTTTCATTATAAGTAACTTGCATGGCATATTGCTGCTGGATGCGTTGGATAATCTTTGCCAGTTTATGCTGAATAATCTGGATTAACAGTTCATCGTGCAAAGGATAATAAGGCACGATCTGCATACGTCCTAGAAAGGCCGGTTTAAATTGCTGATATAAGCTTGGTTTTAATTGATCTATCAAAGTATTGGCATCCGGCCAGTTTTCCCTAGGTTGATTTAAACAAGCCTGCATCATGGCATTGGAACCCGCATTCGACGTCAGCAGAATCGTAGTGTTTTTAAAATCGATTAGTCGGCCTTCGCCATCTTCCAGCATTCCTTTGTCAAAGACCTGATAAAATAACTCCTGCACATCAGTATGCGCTTTTTCGATTTCATCCAGTAAAACTACGCTATATGGATTACGGCGCACAGCTTCCGTCAATACGCCTCCTTGACCGTAGCCGACATAACCTGGAGGAGCACCCTTTAATGAAGATACAGTATGAGCTTCCTGATATTCCGACATATTCACCGTAATCAGATGTGACTCACCACCATATAATTCCTGCGCCAAGGCGAGGGCAGTTTCGGTTTTTCCTACACCACTTGGGCCAACTAACAAAAACACAGCTTGCGGTTTGTTCGGATCATCTAGTTGAGCTTTAGACGTTTTAATGCCTTGTACCAGCCGTTGTAATGCATCATCCTGGCCCATGACACGTTGTGATAATTTATCTTGGAGCATTAATACTTGCTGGATCTCATTATTCATTATTTTTCCTACCGGAATTCCAGTCCAGTCTGAAATGATTTGATTAATGATAAGCGTGTTCACACCTTCAAAGACCAATGGATCTTGATCCTGAATCTGGGCTAAATGCCGGCGTAATGTTTTTATTTGATTCTGCTTCTCACTCTGTTCAGATTGAGCCTGTAAGGATTTGATTTGCTGAATTAGTTCCAGTTCTTGCTGCCATTGGCATCTCAGCTGTGAAATTTCCTGTTCTAAGTTGGAAATTTTTTCTGATAATTTAATTAAACGCTCTTGATGCATCAGGGGATCTTGATGCTCTTTGTGTAAAAGGCCATATTCCAGTTGAGAATTATGTAACTGTGCCTGTAACTGGTCTAACTTGACCGGTTGCGAATTTTGGCTCAAAGCCACCCGTGCTGCTGCCGTATCCAAAACACTAATAGCTTTATCTGGTAATTGCCGCCCACTGATATAACGATGCGAATTACGTACCGCAGCAATAATGGCTTCATCATCAATGTGCAGCTGAAAATGTTGAGTCATGACCGGAATCATGGCCCGTAACATATTGATAGCCACTTCTTCAGTCGGTTCTTCTACTTTCACGACCTGGAAACGCCGACTAAGCGCAGCATCTTTTTCAAAATATTGTTTGTACTCAGCCCAAGTCGTCGCTGCAATGGTGCGTAGTTCACCACGTGCCAAAGCCGGTTTTAACAGATTGGCGGCATCATTCTGACCAGCCTGACCTCCAGCACCAATCAGGGTATGGGCTTCATCAATAAATAAGATAATAGGATAACGACAAGACTGAACTTCCTGAATGATTTGTTTGAGTCGATTTTCAAATTCACCTTTGACACTGGCACCCGCTTGTAATAATCCAAGATCCAACATATGCAGCTCTACATTTTTAAGTGGATCAGGTACTTGATGGGTAGCAATTTTAAGTGCCAGTCCTTCTACAACGGCAGTCTTTCCTACTCCTGGCTCGCCAGTAAGAATAGGATTGTTTTGACGACGGCGCATCAGGATATCTAGCATCAAGCGGATTTCGAATTCACGACCAATCACTGGATCAATCTGGCCTAGGCGCGCTTTTTCAGTTAAATTTATTGTGTATTGATCGAGTGCTGGGGTTTTATTAAATTCTGGCTGTTGAACGGGTGAATTTTCTTGTATGTTGCTGCAATGAATATGATCTGGGCTTTCAATACTTTGCTTACAGTGCTCTAAAAATTGGTACTTCATGCTATCAATTGGAAATAGCTCAAATAATGCAGAGGCACGAATCGCAACTTGATATAGATGCGGTGCAGTAAGCAAAGCAACCAGTAAATGTCCACTCCGGATCATCGGATTTTTTTCTGCTGAAGCCAAAAGCCAGGCTTGTTCTAATACACGAATAATTGATTTAGCAAAGATAGGAGTGCGAGAATTCCCTTTATTCAGTTGTTGAATACTCAGACGAAGCTCATTAATCAGATTATCTTCATCAATTTTATATTTTTTCAGCAAGAACTTTATATCATTTAATTCATTTTGTTGTAGCAATTCTAAGAAAAAATGCTCAATTTCGATTTCATAATTTTGATTTTTAATGCAGGAGTTCGCCGATTTTTCAAGGCAGAGGCGCGCATGTCCGGATAATTTTGTAATCAAAATTTTTAAATTACTCATATTTTTCTCTTTTCAATATATAGCCTGATATTTTGGAATTTATAGCTATATGATTCTTATTATTAAGTTTAATTTTTATTTGTTTAAGTTTATCTATAGGCTGTCAAAATATTTTGACGCACTATTTTTGGCATATTCTACTCAAATCCAATAAAAAGTCTGCATTCATTGATCGGAATTTAGCAATTTTAGCAAATTACATAAAATTTTTAACTAAAACTCATTTTCGTATTGACTTTTTGTGATCATTTTTTGTTAAATCCACATCACGATTTTAAAATTATAAGAATAGAAAAATCATTTTTTAATATTCAAAAATAAAAAACAACAAAAAATGAGGCTCACTTTGAAAAACAATTTAAGTTTTATCGTATTGCTCATCTCAGGAATGGCACAGCTATGTTTTGCTCAAACCCACGCTGCAGAATTAAATCGATCATGTATCAAGGCCTATCCACAGGCAAAGGATGCTACTGATTTAGCACTGATCGGTTTATATCAGCAGCTGTGCGACAAATCGGCGAAGAAAAATATTCCGCTACAGCATCAACTCAATACCCAAATCGCCAAGCGCTATGTCGAACTAGGATATAACCTGAAGGCATTGAATTTAATCGAGAAATTACATCAGCAGAATTACCATCATCAGGATTTGACTGATCTTGGTTTTTTGGCTGGTATTGGAATCTCTGCCGGAAGTTTAGAGCAGATGCGTAGTACAGAAGTTCGTACTTTAAACGAATTTACCTATCCGCAAGCCAAATCACTGACTGAACATATTTATCTGGCACAACCCGCACCGAAATTTTCTGAATCTTCATCCCATACAGCGTTGAATTCGAAATCAAAACAGATAAAAACCAAGGCAAATACTACGCTAAAACAAAATGTTAATCTAAAGAAAAATAAAACATCGAGTAATAATACGAAAGTGAATACAGCAGCCATGAACAATAAGAAACCAGAAAATATAAGCACTCAAACCCATGGCCTCACTACCAATCCATTTGGATCATTAAAAAATAATTAACAAGGAAAATCATGATGGCTAAGCGTGAAAGTGTACAAAAAAAATTACAACGCATTCGGCCGCCGCGTGTGCAATTGACCTACGATGTCGAAGTCGGGGATGGCCGTGAAGTCAAAGAGTTGCCATTTGTGGTCGGGGTGTTGGGAGACTTTTCAGCAGTCTCTGAACTGAAAAGCAGCAAGCTTAAAGATAAAAAATTTATCAATGTAGACCTCGAAAATATTGATGAGGTAATGCAGTCCTTAGCACCCCGTGCCAGTTTTCAGGTGGACAATAGTTTGACCGAAGAGGGCGGAAAAATTTCGGTAGATCTGATGTTCCATGCTATGGATGATTTCCTGCCGGAACAGGTAGTACAACAGGTTGAACCTTTGCGAAAACTGGTTGAAGCAAGAGAACGTTTAACTGATTTGCGCAATAAGATTTCCAATAATGAACGCCTGGAAGATTTGCTGGATGAAGTTTTAAAAAATACTGACCAAATTCAGAAAATGAGTGTGGAGGCAGACAGTGAATCATTCTAATGCTGCAATTGTCCCAGATGTATCTATTCAGGAATACTCGGTTCTGGATTCTATCGTTGAACGTAGTCGAATTGCCCGTACCGAAGAGGAACATGAACGTGCTAAAAGCCTGATTGGTGAATTGGCCAAGGAGGTTATGGCCGGTACGATTATAGTCTCTGAAAATATGACACTGGCTTTAGATAAACGTATTGCAGAAATTGATGCCTTAATTTCGACTCAGCTCAGTAAGGTTATGCATCACGAACAGTTTCAAAAAATCGAATCTACTTGGCGTGGACTATACTATTTTTGTCAGGAAACGCCATCACATTCTTTAATCAAGATTCGCATGCTGAATACCACTAAAAAAGAACTGGTTAAAGATTTTCAGAGTGCAACTGACTTTGATCAAAGTACATTATTTAAAAAAATATATGAAGAAGAATATGGTTCTTTTGGTGGAGCGCCTTATGCCACTTTAATTGGCGATTTTGAATTTGATCGCACACCGTCAGACCTGTATCTGCTAGAGCAGATTTCACATGTGGCAGCCGCCGCACATGCACCATTTATCTCTGCGGCAAGTCCTTCAATGTTTGGACTGGAAGCTTTTACCGACATCGATCGTCCACGCGATGTGTCCAAAATCTTTGAAACAGCTGAATATGTACAATGGCGTTCATTCAGAGAAAGTGACGATGCCCGTTATATGGCATTGACCATTCCGCGAGTATTAGGCCGTTTACCTTATCATCCGAAAGAAGGTACTGCGACAGCAGGCTTTAACTACGTGGAAGATGTTTCCGGTAAAAATCACAATGAATACCTCTGGATGAATGCTGCTTATGCCCTGGGTACACGGTTAACCAATGCCTTTGACATGCATGGCTGGTGTGCGGCAATTCGTGGTGTTGAAGGTGGCGGTCTGGTCGAAGGTCTACCAGTACATACATTTAAAACCAATGATGGGGAAGTCATTTTTAAATGTCCGACGGAAATTGCCATTACAGATCGTCGTGAAAAAGAACTCAGTGATCTTGGATTTATTTCGTTGGTACATTGTAAAAATACGGATTATGCTGCCTTTTTCGGCGCTCAATCTACACAAAAACCAAAGAAATATGCAAATGACCTGGCCAATGCCAATTCTGCATTATCAAGTCAAATTCAATATATTATGGCAGTTTCACGTATCGCCCATTATTTAAAAGCCATGATGCGTGACAAGGTGGGAAGCTTTGCATCAGCAGGAAATGTCGAAGCATTTCTAAATGATTGGCTGTCTCAATATGTACTCTTGGATGACGGCGCTTCACAGGAAGCCAAAGCACAGTATCCACTACGTGAGGCTTCTATCAAAGTTGTAGAAAATCCGGCAAAACCTGGACACTACAAGTCTGTGGTCTTTTTGAGACCACACTTTCAGCTAGACGAGTTGTCTGTCTCTTTGCGACTGGTCACTGAGCTGCCGCAGTCAAGCAATTAAAGCTGTTGGCAAAATTATAATAACGTTTATAACAATAGGAAAATTATTAAAAATGAAAGATATTTACGTCCAATTTCGAGGCAAATATAAAGTCGATGGTGAATCTCGTGATTCAGAACATAAAAGCTGGTTAGAAGTGAACTCTTGGTCTCACAATATTCGCCAGCCAAAATCGGCAACCTCTTCCAGTGTAGGTGGTCATACTGCAGAACGGGTTGAACATTCTGACATGATTTTTATGAAAGATCTGGATGCAACCAGCCCAAAACTTTGGGAAGCATGTTCAGCAGGTTATACCTTTGATGAAGTACAAATCGATTTTTATCGAGCGAATGGCGATAAACGCATTAAATATCTACAAATTAAATTAAAACATGTGTTGGTTTCACAAGTGACTCCGGTAGTGAATCAAGAAGGTGTTCCAACAGAAGCTTTTGGTCTGAAATATGCAGCAGTTGAATGGACTTATAATCAACAGGATATTAATGGCACGCAAAAAGGTGCAGTGACCAAGAAATGGTCATTGGCAAATAACACTGCATCTTATGCAGCATAATTTGCTCCTTTAGAGGCTGATCCTGATCAGCCTCTCTCAGAATATTTAAAATAATAAATAAAATTAGAAAATAACAATATGAATTTGGATCAGCTCCATCCTTACGGATTTAGAACAACATTATTTGACCGTCTCTTGCCTCAGAACCTAATGAGTGTACAAGGGCTTTCTTTGCAGGCCTTAAGAGAATCAGTCGCTACTGATCTGGAAGATCTATTAAATAGCCGCATGGCTAATCTGGAGGGCAGGGTTGATCGCTATGATCAGGTCAAAGGTTCCATTCTTCAATTTGGCATTATAGATTTTGTCGGTCTTTCAACGGCGAATCCACTGGATCGGGACAAAATCTGCCGTTCTATTGAGCAGTCTATTCATGTTCATGAACTACGTTTAAAACAAGTTAATGTAGAGATGCTGGTCGATGAGCAGAATATGGGGAGCTTGTGTTTGAGTATCCAAGCTTATTTAAATATTTATCCACTCTATGAGCCGGTGATTTTTGATGCTTTTCTCAACCCCACAACACAACAATACGTGATTTTGCCTAGAACATCAGCAGGTGTGCTGTGATTGAAGAATTATTACCGTATTATGAAAAACAATTACAGGAATTTGGACAACAATCAAGAGAATTTGCCAAAAAATATCCGAAAATTGCTCAACGTCTTGCTCTCAATCAGGAGCAAATTGATGACCCGCATATTGAACGATTGATTCAGGCATTTTCACTCATTTCCGCCCGCATTGATAAAAAGTTACATGACAGCTACGAGGTATTCACTCGCTCTATTTTTGAGGTGATGTTTCCGCAGTATCTGAAACCTTTTCCAGCATGTTCAGTGGTCAGTTTTGAGGATTGCAATAAAATCCGACAGCTTAAAAGTAGCCAGCAGATTCCTAAAAAAACTGTACTAAAATCAAAAAGTACCCGTGGAGTACAATGCGAATATCGTACGGTAAAACAGGTTGAACTATTACCCATCGGATTAAAATCGCTCAGTTTTAAAACACATGCTTCGGCACATATTCATTTAAATCAGAACGCAACTCTAATCTTTGGTTTCGAGATTTTTAACCAGCAGCAACGACTGCTAGACCAACAAAAACTGCCGATTTATCTTGATGCAATTTCCAATCTCCCCTTGCAAGTACTGGATTGTATTTTTAAACCCGAGACCCGTTTTTCTATAAACACACAGACCCAAAAGATTGATATTGAAAATCCATTTGAGTTGCAGGGTTTTACTGAGACAGAAAGTGTATTACCAATCGATCAGCATACTCACCATGCTTATCGTTTATTAATTGAGTATTTTTGCTTTCCAGAGAAATTTAATTTTCTTGATTTGAATCTGAATTTTCTAAAAAACCTGAATATAGAAACTACAGAATTTGAATTAAAGATTCACTTTAAAATGAATCTGAATGATCAGGCAATGATCCGAAACTATTCAGAATTAAATAGTGCCAATTTCAAATTATTTGCAACTCCCATAGTGAATTTGTTCCCTAAACAGGCTGAACCACAGAAAATTGATCATCAACGCCTTGAATATTCACTCATAAGTGATATCCATCATCCTGAATATTTTCAGGTCTATGCAATCACTGAGATGAATATATTACGAGAAAAAAATGAAAAAAATCAGATGATTTTTTCAGTCTTACCTTTTTTTGCTATGAGTCATTATCATCAGGCAGATGGGCAGTTTTATTATCATCTATTCCCCGAGAATAATAATAGTACAGGACTAAAATATTCCATTATTTCAAAATCTTTAGAACCGCATCAAATTTCATCTGACTTTGTCAGTATCCAGTTACTATGCTGTAATCGGGATCTGCCTTATGAAAGTTACCATAAAGATCAAAACACCTTATCTTTAAATGACAGTAGCTTGATACGTAAGGCGATCTTAGTCAAAAGACCTAATTTACCCTATTATTTTGATCAAAAGCAGCAGGAACAGTGGCGGATTATTTCGCACTTATCATTAAATAATCTATCTTTAATGCAAGGGGATACGGTCAGCTATATTAAAGAATTACTTGAACTTTATAATTTGCCACAATCCAAAGAAAATCGCCTCATCATTAATTCAATTCAGGCTGTGCAATTTTCCCTGACGCAGAAACTGCGTGAGCATAAACCGTTTCCACTATTTGTACGTGGTGTCAAAGTTGAAATTCAGATTGATACCGAAATATTTCGGGGAGCTAGTCTCTATATATTTGTGCAGGTTTTAAATCATCTCTTTAATTTAAAGGTTCAGATGAATAGTTATGTAGACATGCACGTTATTGATTCAAAATCAAAACAGGAGTTATACCAATGCGTACAGCAGATTGGTGGCAAAAGGCTTCTGTAGTTGACCGGCTTTATCAACAACCGACCAGCTTTGAATTTATTCAAGCCACGCGATTATTAAGGCATGCGCCTGAACAGAAAAACGAGCAGGAATGGAGTAAAGCCTTTCAATTTATCAGTTCACTGAATCTTAATTTTCCAGTCTCTGAAATTGAATCACTACAAACTCAAGATAAGAAAGTGCAGATGACCAATTTAATTGTTGGGCTAACTGGTATCTTGGGAGAGTTGCCTTATATCTATACGGATAAAATTAAACAGGGCACACGGACACAACGAGAAGAAAGCTTGCATTTTCTGGGATTATTCAATCATAAGCTTACTGCACAATATGTCGATGCCTGTCTGAATTATCACTTAGCCTTACGCTATGAAATTGAGCAGGAAAATCATTATCTGAACCTGCTACATGCTTTGAGTGGTTATATGAGTCAGCAGCATGAACAGCAGAATATAGATGATTATTTTGCTGAATTTTCAGGTTTGATGCAGGGTCAAAATAATACACATTATGCCTTAAACAGCATCCTGTCCTGTATTTTTAAGTTTAACTTTCAGATCAATGAGTTCATTCCAGAAACCTTTCAGCTTAATGAACAGCAAAGAAGCTGTTTGGGAGAATCACGACCGGTTCGGCTGGGAATCAATAGTTTTTGTGGCGAAAGCCTTCAGCAAATTGATGAAAAAATTGAAATTGAAATCGGCCCATTAAAACGTGAAGACTATCTGAATTTTTTATCTGAAGGGATCCATAGTGTCAAATTAAAAAAGATTCTTCAAATCTGGTGTAGCCCAACCTTATTGGTAGATCTTCGGCTGATTCTAGAAAAAGATGAATTATGCTCAGTCCAGCTCGGACAAGCGAATCCTATTGGTTTGGCAAAAGGGGCGGTATTGCTGGCCAATCAGGCCACACATAATACGCAAACTTGTTATAGCCTGATAGGAAGCCTGTCATGATCAAGCCTGTCATTCAGACTTTTGTAGGCTTATTTGTTCTTACAAGTGGTCTTGTCATTTATTACTGGAGAGATATTCAGTACGATCCATCCAATATAGAGTTGACCCTGTATTTCGGTATTTTACCTTTACTACTTTGCCTGCTGTTATTTACACCTTATTTGATCTATAAAGCGCTAAAAAAGTATCAGCAAAGAAAACAAAAGCAGCAGGATCAAGCAAATTCATTGGCTCAAATACGTCAGCAAGATTCTGAAAATACAAAAGAACCCTTAAAGCCGATTGAAGATTACCCCCTTAATATTTTTTCAGCTGTAGCCTGGCACAGTTTTGGTAAAAATACAGAAATTTTAGAGAAAATGATGCAGTTTAGTAGTCCAGAATTAGACCCCAAATTGCTGAATTATTTTGGTCTGCCGCTATTGGCATATCGTATTCATGCCATAGATTCATTGCTCGAAAAAGACCAGACTGAGCAAGGAATAATGACAAGCTTAGGTGGACGGCGGATTCAACACCTCATTCAAAATCAACTGGAGCAGCATCAGGAAAGCCTGAGCTTAATATCCAGACAGTTAAAACATTCTGCATTATTTTATGATCAGGAGCTGGCTTATCAATATCGAATGCATCCGGGATGGACACAGGAAAATTACCAAGAAGATGAGAGTCATATTACACCTCTTATTACCGTACCAGTCGTTCGCTTAAATCGACTGAATCTTCATATTTTGTTAGCCGATCATTTGATTGATGATTGGAATGAAATATATCAGAAACAACTCTTAAGCCAGATTGAGCAGCAATATTCAATAATTCCTGCTCAGATTCATCTCCAGTTGCATTTCTTGCCAGCTGATCGTGCTTATTCCAACTGGTTGAATTTAATACAAGAGAGCGCAGGGCAATCCCATGAGGCCAGTCTTATCATCGTGGCAGATTCTGAAATTGATCAGGACTATCTCAATGATCAACTTTGGCAAAATGAACACTATATTGCGTCAGAATATGCTGCCAGCTGGTGTCTAGCTGCGCCTGAGTTAGAAATTGAAGGAATGATCCCGTTGCAAGCCCTGCAAGTAGCTAAGCATGTCACGCATTTGCAGGAATATCTGGCTCAGCATCAAGTTGATCTCTCTACTCAGCTAGAATGGCCTCAACCTTTTTTAGTTTTATTGGATGAAGCCACGCATTCCAAAAAGATGAAGAAAATACAAAAAAGTTTCGAAAATATTGACTTCGAACCAGATCATGTTGTTTATCCTAAAATTTATTTAGGGCATACGCAGCATTTAGCCACCGTTTTTGCCGCGATGTTGTCAGCACATCTAGTAGACAATGTCATTACAATAACCTATGGCCTACAACAAGAATCTACCTATTTATATTTTACCAATACAAAAAATGATCAACTCAATCAAAGCACATTAGTCGCTTAATTATTTATAAAAATTAAAATAAGAGATAACCGTGAATACACTATTTTATACCGTCTTGGGCTATGTCTGGCAGTACATTGGTAATCCTAAAGCGATGATGGCCTTATCTTTTTTAGTGGTCATTATTTCCATGAAGAATACGGTCGCTGATCGAGTCTTCTGGATTTTACTGTTGGTCTATGCTGCTATTTTAATAGGTTGGGGGATTTATGCATTTATCCAGCGTTATCGGTCTGCTAAACAGGACGAAAAAATTGCAACGGCCTTAGCTCAAAATACCGAGGCTGAAAGCAAGAATAATAAAGCAGAACTTCAGTTAATCAGTCAACAGGTCAAAGAGTCCATCCAGCTGATTCGTAAATCTAAACTGGGCGATTGCAAGGCTAATGCTGCACTCTATGAACTGCCTTGGTATATGGTGATTGGTCATCCTGAAGCAGGGAAAAGTTCTGCCATTTATCATTCAGGTCTACGCTTTCCATTTGAAGCAACCCATCAGAAAATGCGATCTGCCGGGCTCAATGGAACTCGAAACTGTAACTGGTTTTTTTCAACACAGGGTGTGTTGCTGGATACCGCTGGGCGGTATTCGGTCTATCCTGAAGACCATCCGGAATGGCTGGGATTTTTGAATATTCTCAAGAAAAATCGTGCTAAAGCCCCAGTGAATGGATTGATTGTGATGGTCAGTGTGGCCGAACTGGTCAACCAAAGTCCGGAGAAGTCTATGCAACTGGCCAAAAGTCTGCGGGCGCGTATACAGGATCTGACTGAACGTCTAGAGGTATTTGCTCCGGTTTATCTGGTATTTTCCAAGATGGATCTGATTGCCGGATTCACGGAGTTTTTTGATTGTTATCATGAGCAGGAATTTGATCAGGTTTGGGGTGCCACCTTGGCCTATGAACCAGCTTCCAGTGAAAATGCTGTTCAGTTGTTTGAAAAGCATTTCAGTATTTTATATGACGGACTCAAAAATGTAAGTACGACCCACTTAACCCGTCGTCATTCGCAGCAGATATCACCCAGCGTGATGACCTTTCCTTTGGAATTTAAGAGTCTTAAACCAGTATTCAAGACCTTTATTGCAACCTTGTTTCAGGAAAATCCTTACCAATTTAAACCGGTTTTTCGTGGCTTTTATTTTACCAGTGCCTTACAGGAAGGCCAGATTGAAAGTCCAATGACAAAACAGATTGCTAAGGATTTTCATCTGATTCGCAGTGATGATGAAATTGCGCTATCCACTCCATCAACATCCCAGAATCAAGGTTATTTCCTGAAAAGCCTATTTTCTGAGGTCATCCTTAAAGATAAGCATCTGGTAAAGCAGCATATTAATCCGGCACGAAAACGTCAGCGCTTTATGGCTTTTACCGGGGCTTTACTCACAGTATCAATTGTACTGAGTATGTGGATATGGTCTTATCGGAATAACCAGCAGTTAATGGCTGAGGTTCAGGCTGACCTGAATAAGGTGGTGCTGATGCAGCAACAGTCAGGAACTGAACTGGCCACACAAACGGATGCATTATTAATCCTGCAAGCGCATTTACAACAGTTGGATCAATTTGATCAAAGGCTTCCATTCAAGTATCGTTTTGGTCTGTATCAAGGGCATCAGATCCGGGAAAAACTGCAAGCTGAATATTTGAAAGGAATTGAGCAATTAATCTTGCAGCCTACCCAGCAGAGTATTGCGGAATATCTACAACGGGTAAAACAGCATTCGGCGACTTTAAAAGAAAATCATATCAATGTACAAGTTCAGCCGGTTGCACAAGTTCAACAACTGGCCTTAGCGCCATCAGACCAAAATCCACAAGATGCCTATAATGCGCTTAAGACTTATTTGATGTTGAGCAACCGCCAATATATAGATTCAAGTCATTTGAGTGACCAGCTGACACGGTTCTGGCGAAACTGGCTTGATCAGCATCAGGGGCAACAGCCACGTACCGAAATGTTGCAAAAGGCCGAACAATTACTCAGCTATGCCATGACTTTGACAGGTTCAAGTTCATTTCCTCTGCTTAATCCTGATACTGTTCTGGTGGAACAGACCCGTCAGGTTTTGTCAGCACTGACGACAGGCGTATCCGCACGTGACCGTGTGTATAACGAAATTAAAATGCGGGCTTCGGTACGTTTTCCAGCCTTAACCATCAAGCAGATGGTAGGGGAAAGTGCTCAAACAATAATGTTGGGAAGTTATGCCTTACCCGGTTTTTATAGCTATCAAGCCTGGAATGATTATGTACAACATGCCATAGATACGGCAGCTCAAAGCTCAACCGAAAGCAAAGACTGGGTATTGAATACCATCCAATCAGATGACCTGAGTTTCAGTGGGAGTCCGGAACAAATTCGACGCCAGCTGACTGAAATGTATAAAAAAGAATATATCAGTGAATGGCGTAAATTTTTAAATGCAATTCATTATGCCAAGACAACCGATTTTAATCAGCATACCCGTCAGATTGATATTCTGGGTGAGCCAGAAAACTCACCCATCCGCAAGGTCATTCAACGTGTAGCACAAGAAACCAGCTGGGATAATCCTGTGGTGCAAGCTGAATTGGCAGTTCCACAAAAAGGTTTTATTGCCTGGTTTAAACGTAAAGTATTGCAACGTGATGATGTGAAACTGGCACAGAATTCTGCATCACATTTATCTCATGGCGTGATTTCTAAAGATTTTCAGTTGTTTTATCAGATTGTACGCTCGCGAGACGATCTGCAGAACCGGTCGCTGCTAGATGAGTATATGCAGTCCATGGCCAAAGTTCGAAGCCGTTTCAATGATTTAAAAAGTTCTGGCGATATTGGTCCTGCCAGCATGATCTTAGTCAAACAAACCATTGATGAGCAGAACTCTATCTTTAATATCACACAGAAATTTGTCGATGAAAAAATGTCGGTGGGAAGCAATGAGCTGGATCAACAGCTGATTAAAAAATTATTGAGTGTGCCGCTGACACGTTCCTTTGAAAGCCTGATGATTCCGGCCCAGGCTGAAATGAATAAATTATGGCAGATACAGGCCTATCAACCATTTAGTGGAAATTTGGCACAAAAATATCCGTTTAGCAGTCAGGCCAGTTTACAGGCAAGCTCTCAGGAAATTAATCAGATTTTTGGTGAAAATGGCAGTATTGCACGTTTTGTCAAAGAGCATCTGGATCCTCTGGTGATCCGTCGCGGCTATAGTCTGACTTCAAAAACCTGGCAAGATTTAGGCATTAGTCTAAATCCTGCCTTTATTGCAAGTTTTCAGAATTATGTCGCACCGGTACATGGTCTGGCGACTGGAGAGTTAAACCATACCAATTCAAAAACCGTGAACCTCAATCAATCTAATTTTCAGTTTTATCCCTTAGAACAGTCTCACTTACTAGCGTATACCATTGATATTGATGGACAAAGAATGCTATTTGAAAATGGTGTTCAACAATGGGTGAATTTTATCTGGCCAAATCCTGGCACCATTCCGGGCGCGCGAATCACAGTAATCGATCTGGAAGGGAAGACCCATACCATATTTGATGAACCAGGTGAATATGGCATCAACCGCATGATTGATAATGCACAACGTACTCAAAAAGGCAATATTTTTGAAATGGTGTGGCGCAGCAAAGATTATCCTGAACTATTTGTGAAGACCCATTTCCGACTGGTGAGTGGTAATAATTCAAGTTCTATCGGAGGTCAGCCAAATTATAGCAATTTGCAACTGGTAGATCAGATCGTCTCGAATAAATCGGTACGTGTGGTCGCTGCACAGCGTACTGCGGTGTCTGAACAAATAAATCAAACATCTATGCTTCCGGTAGGAAAAACAGGAGCGACGACGCCATGATCTTTTTAATCCAAAATAAATAAATAAATAAATAAATGTCAGATGAGCTTAACTCACGATATTAAACTATAAAAAACACATGGGGTAGAAACCTGAAATGAAAATAAAAAAAACCTGCTTAAAATTGAATTATATAAATAAAATCATAATTTTATTATCTATATGTTTAGGCGGCGGCGTACAGGCCCAATCCATTATTGTTGAAGGTGTTGTACCGAATGACAGCACACAACAGGAAATTTTGAATAAACTCTATGCAACTTATGGCCAGAAAAATGTGATAAATCGCATTCAGATCCGTCAAGTGACAGCACCAATTGGATGGTCGAATGCGGTAAATAAGGTGATTAATGATGATCTTAAAAAGGTAAAACAAGGTAAATTAACGGTCAAAGGGTCTAATATTCAGTTGATTGGTAAGGTTTTGAATCTTCATGAAATGGATATCACTACTAAAAAGTTTCAAGGTTTAATACCAGCAAATTATCATTTAAATGCACAGCTCACTGTAAATCAGGCAGAACAGCAGATTATTGATGCGGTATTAAAGAATCGCATTGTTGAGTTTGAATCTGGTAGTGCGGTACTGGCAGCGTCCGGTGCAAAGATTCTGGATGAAATGGTCATAGCTTTAAATAAGGTGAGCGGAAAGAAGGTACGGATTATTGGACATACTGATAGTTCCGGTGATGCCAACAAAAATATAGTACTGAGTCAACAGCGCGCAGAAGCCGTAAAGAATTATTTAATCAGTAAAAATATAGCAGCTGAAAATTTAAGTGTTGATGGTTTAGGATCAACTCAACCTATAGCTGATAATTTAACAGCTGAAGGTCGTAAGAAAAATCGCAGGATTGAATTTGAAGTGCTTTAAAGCTTAGGTTGCTTGAGCAACATATCTATTTGTGGCTTACAGATTGATTTCGTATAATGTATATTATGTTAAATACCGTTTACCATACAATAACTTCATAAGTGTCTTACTCTCATCTTAATTCAATAACTTAAAGAACTATTTGTTTTTATTAAAATATGATATGTTGAACAAAATTTTAATTCATAAACTTCATCATGTTTGAACTAAAAACAATCCGTTTGACAAAAAATAGTTCAACTAAAAAACAATTAATATTATTGTTTGACCTAGACTCGTACTGCCCTTGCTTATACCCATTGTTATTCTCAATGAAAGTTTTACGCTTTCAAAGTTTATCCACACAGTCTGCAGATCTGACCGCATTAAAACTCTGGTACAGTTATTGGTTCAGCAAATATTCAACATCGTTCTGTGAGTCTTTCTTTTCTTCAGCTTATAATTTCGAAATTATTCAAAATGAAATTGATAACTTTATAATTTATTTGGAGAATAATAATCAATTTTATAATGTTCTTCGATTGAGAAGTAACAATGATATTAATTATGACACACTGGCTATTCGTGTCAGATCCCTATTAAAATTTTATATGTTCTTGATTGATGAATATTTAACATTACATTCACAGCCAAATCTTAAAAGAAGTGAAATTAATCGAATTAAAGAAAATTTAGATAAATATATAAATTATAAGAAAAAAACAGTTAATCGCTTTTCTAGAAGAAATAAAACGATTAAAAATGAGATTAACTATCTTTTTAAGAGTTTAACAACTGAAATGCTCGAAGATTTATACAAAATCATAGCTCCAAGTAATTCAAGACTTATTAATCCTTTAAACCCATTTAAACTACATGATGCTCAGTTTAGAAATTTCCTAATAGTCCATTTAATGCTTAACTATGGGTTGAGAGTTGGTGAATTAATGTTGTTAACAGTTAATTCAATTAAAAAATCAATTCAGGGAAAGTCTTATAGTCTTATTATTGCGAACACAGAAGATGAGTTTGATAATAGACAAAGAAAACCTAATATTAAAAATGATTATTCTTATCGAGTCCTTGAATTACAGGAGAGAGACTATCAATTTTTGAATATTTATATGACCCAGATTAGAAAAAATAATCCATCAGAAATTTTATTTACTTCCTTAAAGGCACCCTACTCTGCTTTAAGTTACTCTAGTATTAATAAGCTTTTTGATAAAATTAATGAAGCATTAAGAATCGCTGTACCAGAATATTTTGATGACAGAGCTTATGATTCAATTGAGAAATTAACTCCTCATGTATGTCGTCATACTTGGGCATATATGATGTTAAGTTATTCCTTTAAAAAATATGAAACTGATGTGAGACTCAGAAATCCTTCACATGACGTTATACATGGGGCTTTAGATAAGGCAAAGGAAGACTTGCGTAGCATGGGAGGATGGTCTCCAACAAGTGAAATGCCGAGCTACTATGGTAAAAGATTCATTGTTGAACGGGCTAACCATTCAAACTTAAGTAGAATTATTAATGCGAGTATAAATGTTGAATAAAAAAACAACACCACAGTTAGGCTTAGATTTGGAAGATAATCATGAATATATTGATGATTTTAATATTTTTTATAGCCAAGACTTAATTACGATAGATGCATTATCTTTACCTAGAATAACTCGATTTCATCAGGCTGATAAATTCGATGATAAATTTATTAAAATAGAAAGTTCTACATGGGATTTTAAGTATTCTGGTAGAAGAGTATTTCTAGATTTCAATGAATTAGACCATTACGAAGTTAAATTATTGAAGTTTTTTCTAGTTAATTATATCCAAATTAATACACCATCAAAATTAGATGTTAAGTTTAATGCTTTTAAATTTTCCATCAAATATCTAAAAGATAAAAAATTAAAGTTTTCACATAATAACTTTAAAAGAATATTAATTGACTTAGCCAAGAGAAATAATAGTGGTTATTATTATGATTTAAAATTTTTAGTTAGATTGTTAGCTATAGAAAATTTTTATGAATTTGATGTTGATCAAGAATATGAACTTGAATTTATTGAACGCCCTAAATCCTTTAATTCTAATTTATATTATCAAGAATATGAAGATAGAATAGATTATCCTCTTATAACGATGATTCAGCAAGGGTTTACTACATTAGGCTATGATTTGGTTACTAAGCCTCAATCTGTTAAAGACCATACCCTTCTATATGCTTCTATGCTTGGCTTAGTCTATATATCTGGACTTAGGCCTGTTCAGTTATCAAAATTGAGCGTGAATGATATAAAACAAGATACGACTAGAGATCTTGATAATTTTCATCGTTATAGCATTTTAATTCCTTATGCTAAACAAGCACGTTATGTGCATGAAAAAATAGCAGTAAAACTACCAGAAGAATTAGCTAATATTGTTTTAGCTTATATCGGAAGATATAAGCTATGTTCTGATGAAAAATTATTTAATATGGGTGATAACGCTGCTAATTTTTGTCAATTTGCAATTAACACTCAATTATTCGATTTTGCTCCAGCAGCATACAAAACTGCTGTTCTCTGTGGTGAAATGATTCAGCAAAAATATTCTTATTCAGACTTCAGACATCATGTTGGATATAGTCTAGCTATAGCTGGATCTACTGCAGAAGAAATAGCTTACGTTTTAGGCCATTCTTCACTAGTAACAGCTAGACATTACATATTTTCTACACCTGAAATGGCACAGATTAGAGCTCAAGCACTTGGTAGAAATTCATTATATAAGCAAATGATAGCTATGTTACTTACAGGCCGTCTAGTTTATAAAAAAAATTGGCGAAATAAGAGAGTTTTAGGAAATATTGGTGCCAATATTCATTATGATATTGGTGGGTGTTCATATAAAGAAAAATGTTTATTTCAGCCAGTGCGCAATTGCTACGGTTGTATTTACTTTCACCCTTTTGTTGATGCTGATCATGCAAATGTATTAAACAGTATCCAAGAAGAGATTAATGATTTAATTAAATTATCTGATGGTATTGGTATATCTAGAAATCCACTAATTAGAGTACATGAATCAACAAAGTTTGAGATCGAGTCTGTAATCATGCGATGCAAGATGTATAAGGAAGATAACTATGAATATTGAGCTTTATACTTCTTTTATTAATGAGCAGAAAGCTTTTTTTGATGAATATATTTCTCCTACTTTTAAGAATAGTTGGCATGATCCTACATGGCAAGGTGGTACACGTGGTTCTGGATGGCTTCTTTCTAGAAGTGCAAATACTAGCTTCGCATTCAGCAGTATTAATCGGGTAAAAGGAATAAGAAATTTAAATATTGATAATGAATTTCAATATTTTATGAAAGCAGTATTAATCCTAAGTTATCGAAAAGCCAATATGAAATCATCTCCGCAAAAATTATATGCGGAGTTGCTTGTTTTGAAGCGCTGGTATAGTTCTTTATTAGATCAAGATAAGGAAAATGTTCATCCATGTATGCTAGATACTAATATTCTAAATTGTTCTTTTAAAATATTAGAAGAAAACTCTAGTAAGGCTAATTTACCTGATCATGCTGGAACATATTTAAGATTACAAGAAATGTTAAATCATTATGGCTTTACAACTAAGCCCTTAGAATTTTCACAAAAATTTTTATATATTAATCGTCAAAATAGAACGCCAAATGCAAAAAAAACAAAAGATTTAATTGATCAATTTGAGCTTAATGAGGAAGATTTAGATAAAGAAAAACTAATTACAATTAGAACATTTATCAATATAGTTTCTTTAATTAACTTATGTCAGGCTACTGGTGAAAAGTTAATGTTAAATCTTATGCTATTATTGATAATAACAGGTTTACGTTCAACGGAAGCATTTTTATTAAAAACAGATGCATTGATTAAGCGCCCTATTTTAGACCCATTCACCAAAGAACATATAACTTTAGATGGTGTTAAACAATACTCATTAGGTATTCAATATCATGGGGCTAAAGGATCTGGCTATAGAATACATTGGGTAGAACCATCAACTGCGAATTTAGTTGAGCTTATTTTTAAAAATGTATTAGATTTGACCAAGGAATATAGAGAACATCTTCGCTACATAAGATCAAAGCAGTGTATAAATATTTTACCTCGATCACTCGATGAAATTCAAAGTGATTATGTTGAAATAGATGATCTGATAGGAACTATATTTTCTGTTAAAGAAAGCAAAAAAGGCCATGGATATCAGAGAGATAAAATCTACACTACACTAAGCAATATAGTTGAGCCAAAAAGAACAGTCAAAGAGTCTGGTATTATTAAACGATATTATTTAAAGTCAGATATTGAAAAATATCTTAGTTATAAAGCTGAAAATTATAAAATAAATCATAAATTTAATTATATGGGAGGTGTTGAGGATATTCCATATGAAGAAATTTTATTTTTGCACCAGTTTAACTCTACAAATCTATTTGGATCTTTTATAATTCAACCAATTATAATTTTATTTAACATAAATTTATTTAATGCTTTTTTTGGAAATTCCTCCAAAGTGTCCGTTTTTAAAAAATATATGCTTTATGAGGATACTAAAGAGCTTTCTAAAATTTCATCACATATCCCACGTCATAATATAAATACTTTTCTTGCTTTAAGTGGTTTATCAGAACATTTACAAGCAATATTAATGGGACGAGTAGATATTAATCAAAATCAGTATTACCAACATTTAGCATTAAAACAATATAGAAAAGCGGCTAGTTTATTTGAAAAGAATGAATTAGTTTTTTATAAAGAAAAAGATATTCCTTCAGTACCTATTCCTTTACAGTCAATAAAGAATGATGGATTAATGTTTTTTTCTAAAAACTTAGATCTTGAGCATAATTTAAAAAAGAATTTACAGACCTTTGATAATAAGGGTGAAGTCTCAAATTACATTAAAAATTCCTTCTTTGATGAATATTTTCAAGATATTGCTCAATCTTTTAATGAGCTTATTAAAGATGATGTCACTCAAGCAAATCAATTAGTACAACGTCATGCCTATTTGCACCCCTTACCTTTTGGGGCATGTATGCGGGAAATAGCAGTTCATGACTGCCCTAAACGATTAGCGTGCCAATCTGGAGATCAATGTGGTAATTTTGCTTTAACTGACCGTCAAGGTGAACTTGACGCAATTCAGCAAACGCTAGGTCGTTTTTTAGATCAATTCCAAAAAATAGAAAAACTGGTTATCGATGATGATACCTATAAAGAAATGTTAATAGACTTAAGAAAAAAAATTGACTATTTCACTAAGCTTAAAGATAAAGCTCTATATAGAAAAAGCAAGCTCATTCCAGTTCCGGTTTTTGACTATGGCAATCATTTAAATAAACTGCCAACTACATTAAGTGAATTATTTGCAATCGAGCAAAAGAAATTAGAATCAAAGGAACACTAGTATGTTACGTGGCAAGCAATTAGATGATGAAATAGAAAAAGAGTTACAATTAATGTTGATAGAGGGTTTTGATAAATCTCCAATCTCTCCAAAAGCATTGCATGACCGCCTCATTAGAAAAGGTTATATTTCAGGAGGTTTAAGTACATTAAGCAGTATTAATCGTAAAAGATTAATCAACATTTATACTTCAAAACAAATTGAAGAGTTAAATCTTCGTGAAAAAGATAAACAAAATTTTGTTAATAGAAAAACAAGACAGGCTTTGATTAATACTAATACTTATTTACGAGAGCAAATTGGTGTATTGGAGGACCAACTAGACCAAAATACTAATACTCTTATGAGTATTATTGATGAAGTTAAGTTAAGAACAAACCTAAAAGTAGATCATCTTTTAGCTCCACATTTGCTTAAAAAATATTTGGAACGTGAGTAAGAGTGCCGCTTGTTAGTGTGCTTTGTTGCATAAAGGCATCAGACATAGATCTTCCCTAAGTTACTCAAACTCAAGTGACAATTTAGGTATGATGTCGTCCTAATTCCGTGAATTTATTTAACACTGCTAAGCGTGCATGAATTTCATTCACCTAACAAGGCAAGCACCTTGCCGTTAATTTATCGCCTAATAGTTTGATGCAGTGCATCTTGGTTTCCACCAAGCTTCGCCGATGATAACCAGATCACTTTTTCCAAACGGCTCTGCCTAGACGTTTTACTGTTTTTAATAATTCATTTCTCTCTAAAGACCCTGTTTTTTGATCTTTCCAGGGGTTTGCATTTTTTCTTGGAGGAATGACTGCATCTGCTTGACGATCTAAAATCAATTGTCTACAGCATTTCATGTCATACGCTCCATCAGTATGAACAGAATCAATTCGCTCATTAGGTAGCTAAATCAAACCAAATTGATATGTTTCCTCGATTGATCAAGGCTTTATTGTAGGTGGACCAATTGATTGTACGATAGATTTTGGGTGTAAGCTTTTTCATTAGATAATTATATTGCTGAAGAAGCCTTCAGTGGTAGGCTTGTGCAACAAAGCCTTGCAAGTGTCAAATATAAAGGACTTCTATTTTAAATAAATAGCATTAATTCTTTAAAAGATTACGGTAATAAGCTTTGTGGTTTTACTTCAAGTGTTTTTGCTATGTCATAAAGCTTTTCGACGGTAATACTGACTTCGCCTCTTTCTATTCTTCCGATATAACTTCGATCAATTGAGGTTAAAAGTGCTAATTGTTCCTGACTTATTGTCTTTGCTTTTCGTACTTCTTTTATATTTGATCCTAAAAATTTTGCTAACTCGACATTCATAGTAAATTACCATAAATACGAGAACTATCTTGAATTGATGATTATTAATCCACGGATTATAATCCTCATTATTTGAGTTAATTTTATGAAGCTTGATAAGTACCCCCTGTTTAATGAGCTTTTAAAGGTTTTTGACCACTATGAAATACAATCTTGGACAATATCGGATTTCATGTTTCATATTAATGAAATTAATGGAACAGATGCGAGCATTGATTGTCACAAGTTTGGGCGTTTAATATTTCGCCTAGTTAAAGATGGATATTTAACATTCGATTCAGATAAAAGTCAGGGTTCTTCACGAACATTTTCTGGAACAGAAAAATTAAAATATATTCGCAATACAGGCATTAATGAAATTGATACAACGGTTCAGGATTTATTAAATAAAAAAGCTGAACTTGAAGTGAAATATGAAGGATTGATGAGTGAGGTCAAAGCGTTAGAAGCTTTAAAAGATTCATATCCTTCAATTAAGAGAAAAATTGAAGAGGTAATATGCATAAAATCAAGGCAAATTATAGAATTAATTGCAAAAATTAAAGCTGTAGAATCAGTTGTTAATTATATATGTAGTTCAAAGTAATAGGATCTAAAGAGAGTCTTCAAAATTTATTAGCTTTATTCACATGCAGTTTTTCGTTTACATGAGAATGTTTTTCTACTGATTTTGATTAGAAACCCACGTAAAATTTCTCAATCAGCTTCCGTGTCTTGATCATCAAATTGCTAAAAATGCTCTCCCGCTCAAACAGCTTAACCTTATAGTTTGGCAGGTCTTTCAGCTCTTCCTTACGCGGCAAACGCTGGGTGAACTGATAGTGTTCCAGTACCTTCTGCATCACCTCAGGTTTCAGGTTTTCCTCGGCGCAGAGGTGCTGATAGGCCTGTTCTTTCTCAGCATCCCAGAATGCGGCAAAGGCCGTTTGCACGCTCTGCCCGTTAATCATCTTCGGCATGTTTTCTTCAATGAACTTCTGAATCAGCTCTTGCTTGTCATGCAGGGTAACTTCATTACCGATCAGATCATGCACCTGTGCTTCGTACTTTTTACGTTTACCTTCATCATCACTGTTAATAGCCAGTTGAAGCAAGTTGATGATATAGCCGACATTAATGCGGTCACTGTGCAGCAAGTCCAGCTGGAAATCGACATCATCCAGCACCGACACTTTTTCTTTTTTATTGGTCTTACGTACATCACGGCACAGGTCGGCATACTTGGAAGCAAAATTGGCAAAGTGCTGTTTATCCAGTACGGTCTGATTCTGGTCGTATTCAATAAAGGTCTGTAGTTGGGCGTTGTAACGCATCACTTCACGGAAGGCTTTAATAAACTCCAGCTGCTGATCTTCCGTAATGAGATCATCTACACTTTGATAATCAGGCGTGATCTTGAGCAACTTCTGAACAGCGGACTCATAATCCTGTTTAATTTCCTCATAGCTTGGTACTAATACCACTTTTTGAGCTTCTTTATTGGAAAACAGAGCTAGAGCTTCATCCGTGGCACGTTTCAGGTTACGGAAACAGATGATATTGCCAAATGGTTTTTTATCATTGTAGACACGGTTGGTGCGAGAGAATGCTTGGATCAGACCATGGTATTTTAAGTTCTTATCGACATACAGCGTGTTTAACGGTTTAGAGA